>DASWFL010000357.1:0-3275 GCA_036394255.1 Steroidobacteraceae bacterium | reverse complement strand
TTCGCTCCGCCGGCCCAATGAGCAGACCGACCGGGATCACCCGGACCGCCATGGGCTGATCACGCGGGGCCGCCAGCGCCTGTAGTACCGGGCCGAGGGCACGGGCCTACCCATGCCCGATCATTCACAAAAGCTATTTGGCCCGAATTGGAACCGTGTCGCGGTTCCCGGACCGGACCTGTCAGTACGATGGGCAGACACATGTCTGCCCAGGAGTTAATCGATTCGCTGCCCGATCTCGTGCTGCTCGTACAGCGCGATGGCTTGGTCATCGCCCATGCAGGCGGGTCCGGCGTCGCCCCGCTCAAGCCGGCCGAGGGTGGTAGCGCACTGCGCTGCGAGCAGCTGTGGCCGGAGCCGGTCGCCGCGCTCCTGAAGCGTTTGGTGCGCAAGGCCATTGCCGATCGCACCACGACCGAGATGGGGTTCGAGGATGGTGGCCGGCGCTATGAGGCGCGTTGCAGCGCCCAGGGTCCCGATCGCGCGATCTGCGTCATCAAACCGGTGTTGCGCGGCGATGACGATGCGGCGCTGGATTCGACCGCTGAACACTCACATCCACAGTTCGATCGCCGCGGCTTCCTGCGCCGCTTTCGAAAATCGCTGTCGACGGCAGCGCTTGCCGAGAAACCAGTTGCGGTGGCGGTCATTCACGTGGAAGGCGTGACCGATATCGCTCGGCTCATCGATTCCAGATTGTCCGAGCAGCTCATTAACCTGGCCATACTGCGATTGCCCCGTGAACCCGGAACCGGAAGTGACGGCCAGCCTTCGTGGTTCCTGGGGCAGCTGAGCGACACAATGCTTGTCCTGGTGATGGCGACGGGTGATCGCGAGGCGATCGAGGCCTGCATAGCGCAACTTTGCGCGAGCCTGCGCGAGCCCATCCAGGTCGGCGATGCGGCGTTCCACCTGACCCCCTATGCGGGCGTGGCGATCATGGGCCAGGATGCTGTAAAGCCCGCTCTACTGCTCGACCAGGCGCGCGCCGCCGCCAGTGAGGCCCGGCGCGCGGGTTTGACGCGGGTCTGCTTCTTCTCTGATACCGCCAATCTCCGCGCACTCGCACAGCAGGACATTGCCAGTGAACTGCGCGCGGCGATCGTCAACCGGGACATACGGCTGCGCTACGTGGGTCGCCACGATCTGGCGACCGGGCAGCTCGTGTGCTACGTGGGGTACCTGCGCTGGACGCACGCACTGCGCGGCGAGGTACGGCCCGCAGAATTCCTGCGCGTGGCCGAAACCACGGGCCTGGCCGCGACGCTGTCGCGTGCCGTGCTGGATGCCCTCAGGGAGGACTACAAATCGCTTCAGCTGAGCGGCAAGCCGGATCTGCGCATTTCGTTTGGCGCCCTGCGCCACCACATCCTGCGTGAGGATTTTGTCGCCGATCTCAGCGCTTTCCTGGCCACCGACGGCGTGCCTGCGCAACAGTTGGAACTGCGGATTTCGGAAAGAAGCTTCATCTCGGCTGACCCCGCGGCGATCATCGCACTCTCCGAGCTCGGCATCCGACTGGTGGTCGACGAAGTGGGCCGTGGACTCGCCTCTCTCGATGCGCTGGCGCGCGCGCCTATCTGGGGCCTGCAGCTGGATCGAGCGTGGGTGAGCTCGCTGCGCGATGACCCTGTAGCGCTCAAGGTGTGCCGGGCCGGTATTGGCGTCGCCCGGGCACTGAACCTAATCCCGATAGCCACCGGAGTCGATGACCCAGGACAGCGCGAGGCGCTGCTGAACCTGGGTTGCCAATACGGGAGCGGTGACCTTTACAAAACCGAGGATTTGACCGGGGCGTTATGTGTCCCGCATCACACTCGCGGGTCACGCCGCTGAGTGGTGCGCTGCGGCGAGAGCCGCGATTTTCCCCTGAAATGGCAGCACGTGGATCCGTGTGGATCCGGGCCTATAGGGAGTCACGCCATGAGCTGCCGTCACCTCATCGCCGCAAATCTGGCCGCGCTACTGTTCGTGGCCGTCGCCACCGCGGGAACCGCTCCACTGATGCCTGTCCGCTTCATCGTGCAGGCGCCGACTGCGCTGGCTGCCCATCAAACCGTAGAGCGCGTGGGGGCCAGCGTCGAGCGCGATCTGCCGATCATCAACGGTGTTTCGGCTTTCCTGGATCCCTGGGAAGTGACCCGACTGCGCGCCACCGCAGGCGTGCGCATCTATGAGGACCGCGCGCTGGCGACGGAGGGACTGCTTAATGTCCTGAGCCCCGTGACCGCGCCCGTTGTCCAGGTCGTGAGCAGCACCACGACGCCTAAGGACGGCACCGGCGTGCTATTGCCGACCCTGCTGTATCAAACGAACTACCCGACCCTGGTCGGCGCCGATGCGCTGCAGAAAGCGGGCATCACCGGCAAGGGTGTGACCATTGCGGTGCTCGACACGGGCCTCTGGCAGGACCTGAGTCAGAACTTTGGCTCGCGCCTGCTCGCCAGCATTGACGTGCTCAACGGCGGGTCCGGTCCCGTCACGGGCGACCCTTACGGACACGGTACGCACGTGACCTCGATCGCCGCGGGCGGCGCAATGAATGCCGCCGGCGAATACCTCGGCATCGCGCCGCAGGCAAAGCTCGTGATCGTGCGCGCCTTTGACGGCACCGGCGGCGGCCGCTACACAGACGTCATCGCGGGCCTGAACTGGATCGTGGCGCACCAGAAGCAGTACAACATCCGGGTGCTGAACCTGTCGTTTGGCGCGCCACCGCAGTCCAACTACTGGGACGACCCCCTCAATCAGGCCGTCATGGCCGCCTGGAGCGCCGGCATCGTGGTCGTCGCCTCGGCGGGCAATGAAGGGCCGAAGCCGATGACGATCGGCGTGCCTGGCAATGTGCCCTACGTCATCACGGCTGGTGCGCTGACGGATAACAGCACACCCTACGATGGAACCGATGATCGTCTCGCCTCATTTTCCTCGACCGGCCCGACCTTCGAAGGCTTTGTGAAGCCCGAACTGGTCGCGCCCGGCGGCCACATGGTCGCCTCGATGTCGCGCAACAGCTATCTGGCGAACATTGATCCGGGCTCGATGTTCCTCACCGATCAAATGTTCACGATGTCCGGCACCTCGCAGGCGGCAGCCGTGACTTCCGGAGTCGCCGCGCTGATGCTGCAATCGGACCCGACGCTGACACCCGATGCGGTGAAGTGTCGACTGCTCGCAGGCTCACGTCCGGCAATCAACGCGACGGGCAAGCTGGCCTACAGCATCTTTCAGCAGGGCGCCGGACTCATCAACGCTGTCGCGGCGGTCAACAGCAC
>DASWFL010000356.1:0-1903 GCA_036394255.1 Steroidobacteraceae bacterium | reverse complement strand
CCCGCCAGGACATTCCACACCGTGGCGTCGAAGTCCGCCATGCCGGCATGAAAGCTCAGCGGCGCTGCGGCACTCATCCGGCTCCGTCGAGCTGCTCCAGGTACCGGTCGGCATCGAGCGCCGCCATGCAGCCCGAGCCGGCGGAGGTGATGGCCTGGCGGTAGACATGGTCACCGACATCGCCGGCCGCGAACACTCCGGCAACGCTGGTCGACGTGGCGTCGCCATTGCTGCCGCCGCGAACCTGGATGTAGCCGCCTTTCATCTCCAGCTGGCCCTCGAAGATACCCGTATTGGGCTGATGGCCGATCGCGATGAACACGCCCGCCACCTGCAGTTCCTTCGCGACGTCACGGGCGCCGGCCGCGGCGCGCAGGCGCAGGCCATTCACGCCGCTGGAATTGCCGAGGATCTCCTCCACGGTGTGGCTCCACAGGATGGACACCTTGCCAGCGCGTTCGCGCTCGAACAGCCGGTCCTGAAGGATTTTCTCTGCCCGCAGCCGCTCGCGGCGATGCACGAGGGTGACGTGCGAGGCGATGTTCGCCAGGTACAGTGCCTCTTCGACGGCGGTGTTGCCGCCCCCGATCACCGCCACCGCCTGCCCGCGGAAGAAAAAGCCGTCGCAGGTCGCACAAGCCGAAACGCCACGGCCACGATAGTGCTCTTCGGATGCCAATCCCAGGTATTGCGCCGAGGCGCCCGTGGCGATGATCAACGCGTCGCAGCCATAGGTACCCGTATCGCCCATCAGCTCGATGGGCCGTCGGGCCAGGCGCACGGTGTGGATCTGGTCGGCGATGATCTCGGTGGCGAAGCGCTCGGCGTGCCGCCGCATGCGCGCCATCAGATCCGGTCCCTGCAGGCCCTCGACGTCGCCGGGCCAGTTGTCCACGTCGGTCGTGGTCATGAGCTGCCCGCCCTGTTCCGTGCCGGTGATCAGCAGAGGGCGGCGATTCGCGCGTGCTGCGTACACGGCGGCGCTGTAACCGGCCGGACCGGAGCCGAGGATGATCAGGCGGTGGTGCTTGAGGCCGCTCATGTACAATTTCCAGTTGCTCGCCGTGGCCGCTGACAGGCGGCCGGCAGGGGATGGTATGTAACCCGGCACCTGCGGCCAAGTCTTAATTTTTCAAGGTGACCCATTGACTAATTCATCGGCCGAGTCCAAGTCGGCGCCACGCTTTTCTGCCGCGGTGGCGCGGGGATTGCGTGAGGCGGCCGCGATCGGCCTGGGGTTGATGGCCCTGATCCTGCTGCTGGCTCTGCTGAGTTTCGACGCACGCGATCCGGGCTTTTCCTACACGGGGTCCGGCGATGCCATTCATAACCGCGTCGGCAGCGCGGGTGCCTGGCTGGCGGACCTGCTGTATTTTCTGTTTGGGCGCCCGGCGCTGCTGATACCGCTGGCCTTGGGCGTGATGGGCTTCCGGCTGGCGCGTTCCCGGCCCGAGGGGGAGGGCGGCAGCCGGGCCAACGCCGCGGTTCGCGCCCTCGCTTTCGGCGTGCTGCTGGCGAGCAGTTGCGCTCTGGCCGCGCTGCACTGGAGTCCTGGCGTGCTGCGCCAGAGCGCCGGCGGCGTCGTGGGCTTGGGCGTGGGCAGCGCCGCGACTGCAGTCCTCGAACTGCTGGGCGCCACGCTGCTGTTTCTGGCGGCGTGGGGCGCGAGCGCCGCCGTTGCGTTTGGGATTTCCTGGCTGCGCGTGGCAGACGGGCTGGGCGCCGCGGCATGGCGCGCGTTCCGCTTCCTGCGGGAACGCTGGCAGCTGACGCGCGAAGTCAACGAGGGGCGCGAGCGCAAGCAGGCGCGCATGGAAGCGGGGGAGGCCGAGACCCGCAAGCAGCGCGCCCGCATACCGCCACGCATCGATGCGCCGGCGCCGGCGGTGGCGAGGAGCGATCG
>DASWFL010000355.1:0-2568 GCA_036394255.1 Steroidobacteraceae bacterium | reverse complement strand
CAGATGATCGGTGGACGCGGTGGGGCGGGCGGCGGCGGCGGCACGGGCGGGAGCACCGGCACCTACGAAGCGCGTGAGCGCGCGCCCGTGAGCGAGCCGGCAGGTGCTGCTGCGGTCGCCGAAGAGTTCGACGACGACATTCCTTTCTGATCCATGGCAGGCCGCTACTACATCCGGACGTTCGGTTGCCAGATGAATGAGTACGATTCCGCCCGCATGGCGGACGTACTGCGCGAGAGCGCCGGATACGAACCGACCGCCGATCCCGAGCAGGCCGACCTGCTGCTGATGAACACCTGCTCGGTGCGCGAGAAGGCCCAGGAGAAGGTCTACTCGCTCCTCGGGGAATGGCGCGCCCACAAGGAGCGGCGTCCGGCGCTGATCATCGGCGTCGGTGGCTGTGTCGCCAGCCAGGAGGGCGAGGCGATCACGGCGCGCGCGCCCTTCGTCGACCTGGTGTTCGGGCCGCAGACCATCCATCGCCTGCCGGAGATGCTGCGTGCGCTGCGGCAGCAGGGCCGCGCGATCGTCGACGTCAGTTTTCCTGAGATCGAGAAGTTCGACCGCCTGCCCGCTCCACGCGCGGCAGGTGCGCGCGCCTACGTGTCGGTGATGGAGGGTTGCAGCAGGTATTGCAGCTTCTGCGTCGTACCCTATACGCGCGGCGATGAGGTCAGCCGCCCCATGCCCTCGGTAATCGCCGAGCTGCGGACGCTGGCCGCGCAGGGCGTGGGCGAGGTCACGCTGCTGGGCCAGAATGTCAACGCCTATGCCGGCGCGGACGGCGAGGGCCGCGTTGCCGATCTGGCGACGCTCATCCATCACACGGCGCGCATTCCGGGCATCGAGCGGATCCGCTTCACCACCTCGCACCCGCTCGAGTTCAGCGACAGCCTGATCGAGGCCTACGCCAACGTGCCGCAGCTGGCCAGCCACCTGCACCTGCCGGTGCAAAGCGGCTCGGATCGCGTGCTGGCCCTGATGAAACGCGGCTATACCGCCCTCGAATACAAGGACCGGTTGCGAAAGCTGCGCGCGGTGCGCCCCGGCATCGCCGTATCCACCGACATCATCGTCGGCTTTCCCGGCGAGACCGAACGCGATTTCGCGGCGACCCAGCAGCTCGTCGCCTCCGCCGGGCTCGATCAGTCCTACTGCTTCCTCTACAGTCCGCGGCCGGGCACGCCCGCGGCCTCGCTTCCGGACGAAGTGACGCTCGAGGTCAAGCAGGGGCGGCTCGCGCGCCTGCAGGCGCAGCTGGACGCGCAGAGCCTGGCGATCAGCCGCGCGCTGGTCGGCACGGTGCAACGCGTGCTGGTCGAGCGTCACGCCAAGAAGGATTCCCGCGAACTGGCCGGGCGCACGGAGTGCAACCGCTGGGTCAACTTCAGCGGCCCGGCCGCACTCCTGCAGCGCTTCGTCGACGTGGTGATCACGGAGGCCCGGCCGCACTCACTGCGTGGCCGACTGGCGGCACAGAGGCGGGCGCCCTCGGTGCGGGCCAGCGGCGCGGACACCCTGGCGAGGGCATGAGTCTGCCTACCCATACCGTCGCCATTGCCCGGGAGTTCCAGCTGGAGCCGGCCGACAACACGCGGCTCGCAAGCCTGTGCGGTCCGCTCGATGCGAATCTGCGGCTGCTGGAATCGCGCTTCGACGTGCAGATCCGCCGCCGCGGCCACGGCTTTCGCGTCCAGGGCCTGCGGGCCGAGGCGGCCGAGCGCGCGCTGCGTGAATTGCACGACCAGGCCTCCGGCGGTGCGGTCAGCGCGGAGCAGGTGCACCTGTGCATCGTCGAACTCACTTCGCCGGGCGCCGCCGAGGGCCGCGAGGGTATCGCCGGGCAGCGCGATCCGCAGGTGGTGCGCACGCCGCGGCTCGTGATCCGCGCCCGCGGCGCGCATCAGCACGCCTACCTGGCAAGCATTCACGGGAGCGACCTGACCTTCGGCATCGGCCCGGCCGGTACCGGCAAGACCTACCTGGCCGTGGCCTGTGCGGTCGAGGCGCTCACCTCCGAGCGCGTGCGCCGCCTGGTGCTGGTGCGCCCCGCCGTGGAAGCCGGTGAGCGCCTGGGCTTCCTGCCCGGCGACCTGGCGCAGAAGGTCGATCCCTACCTGCGGCCCATCTACGACGCGCTCTACGAGATGCTGAGTTTCGATCGGGTCGCGCGCCTGATCGAGCGCGCCGTGATCGAGGTGGCGCCACTTGCCTTCATGCGCGGGCGCTCCCTCAACGATTCCTTCATCATTCTCGATGAGGCGCAGAACACCACGGTCGAGCAGATGAAGATGTTCCTCACGCGCATCGGCTTTGGCTCGCGTACCGTCGTCACCGGCGACATCACGCAGACCGATCTGCCGGCCGGCCGGCTCTCGGGGCTGCGTCATTCGCTGCGCGTGCTGCGCGGCGTGGAGGGCGTGGCCTGCCAGCATTTCGATGCAGCCGACGTCGTGCGCCACCCCCTGGTGCAGCGCATCGTGCAGGCCTACGAGGCGCAGGAGCCTGAGGGCCAGGGCACTGGCGGGGAGAGCGGCGGTGGCGGCGGTTCCGGCGGGCCGCATGCAT
>DASWFL010000354.1:0-4181 GCA_036394255.1 Steroidobacteraceae bacterium | reverse complement strand
GCATGACCGGTTAGGATGTCCGGCGGAGATATCGGCCTGTCCGGCGGAGATAGGAGACTGGGTCTTGGGAGCCGGCGCACTGTTCATCGCGGTCTTCCTCGCCTGCGCGGTCGAGGCCGTCGAGGCGACGACCATCGTCCTCGCCGCTGGCACAGCGCGAGACTGGCGGTCGGCGAGCACCGGCATGTTCGCCGCGCTTATCGTGCTCGCGGTCATCACGGCAGCGCTTGGCCCGGCGGTCAGCGCGCTGCCCATTCAGGCCCTGCGGCTGTTCGTCGGCGCGCTGCTGCTCGTCTTCGGCCTGCAGTGGCTGCGGAAGGCGATTCTGCGGGCCAGCGGTCACAAGGCATTGCATGATGAGGACGCGATCTACCGTGAACAGCTCAGCGCGGCCCGATCGCAGCCAGGGCACCGGGCACGGCTGGTACCTGACATGTACGGCTTCACGTTGTCCTTCAAGGGCGTGCTGCTCGAGGGACTCGAGGTGGTCTTCATCGCCCTGACCTTCGGCGGAAACGCGCACCGGATACCCTTGGCCGCGCTCGCCGCGGTGTGCGCCGTGGTGATCGTCGCCGTCGCGGGGCTGGCCCTCCGCGCGCCGCTGGCCAGGGTGCCGGAGAACACTTTGAAGTTCGCAGTCGGCGTGATGCTGACCGCGTTCGGGACCTTCTGGGGTGCGGAGGGTGCGGGCGCGCACTGGCCGGGAACCGATTCCGCGCTGCTGGTCATCGTGCCAGCGATTGCGGTCTTCGCGCTGGCACTGGTCGCGCTACTACGGCGGGTGCCGGCCAGGTCAGCCAGCCAGCAGGCTGCTCCGGCCGTCGCGGAGGTGCGCTGAGATGACAGGCCGTATCCGGGCGTTCGGCGCCTTCGTCTACGACTTCGTCATCGGCGACGACTGGTGGGTCGCCGCGGGAGTGGCGATCGGGCTGGCCCTGACGTACCTGCTCGCGCACGCGGCCGGTGTCGCCGCCTGGTGGCTTGTCCCGGTACTGCTGGTCGCGCTGCTGCCGATAAGCCTGTGGCGCGCCGTGCGCGGGCACTAGCCGTACCGGTTCAGCGCACCTTGCTCGCCTACCGGCTTTCCGCCTCCTCGGCGTAGACCCGCGCGGCGTAATCCTCGAGCACCTGCTCGCACGCCGCCAGGCCCTGCTCGGCTGCCTCGCGTCCGGACGCGCCGAAGGCGTCGCGCTCGCGGACCCGGCCGAACCAGTTCCGCAGCTTGACCAGGTCGACCTCGTTCTCCTCAAGCTCGGCGTAGGTGAAGTGGTCGGCCACATATTCCTTGCGCACCTGCCCGAGGAAGTCTTCGCACTTGTCCACGATCTCGGCGTACTCGTCGTCCCTGGCCGCCTGGAACGCCGCCATGACGCCGTGCTCGCCTTCCAGCACCGAGCAGGACAGCAGCACGGCTGTGCCCGACATGTCGAGGATCTCGCGGCGCAGCTTCCGCAGCGCCCGCTCGGCATCGGTGCTGGCCGGCAGCGCGGCGGCCGAGTTCTGCAGGTAGATCGCTCCGAGGCTTTTCAGCCTGCGCCAGACCGCTGCGCGGAGCCTGGTGGGCTCCGATGGCACCCGGTAGACAAGCAGCAGCCAGCCCTTGCCGTCCGCGGTCACCTCGCTCATCTGGCTATTGTCTCAGCGCTAACTTCCTGAAGTTCGGATTGTTGTTCGTCGGCGCATCGGCGGCCGGCGTGCTGGCAGCCGTTGGCTGCGCCTTCACGCTGTCGATCTTGCGCATCAGCTCGGCCTCGGCGGAAATCTCGGCGGCCGTCGGCGACAGCGCGATGGTGGCGGTCAGGACGAAGGTAGTAACAGACACGCCGACAATGAGCGGGAGCAGGAACGCCGCGGCGTCGGCGCCGCCCATCCCCATCGACGGCCCGCTCGGGGGGTAGACGCGCATCGCAGCCATGCCCGTGTAGTGCATGCCGCTGACCGCCACGCCCATGATGGCCGCGGCCCCGAACGCCGACCAGAAGCCGCCAAGCCGCACCGTGGCCCACAGCGCCGCGGTCGCGGCCACGATCGCGATCAGGATGGACAACGCGAAGAGCTGGGGGTCGTAACTCACCCGGGCCGGCATCCGCATTGCTGCCATTCCGCTGTAGTGCATGGCCGCCACGCCGAGCCCGGTGATCACGCCGCCCAGCACGAGCGGCCACATCGTGGTACCCCGGCTGAGCCCGACGATCAGCAGGCCGATCAGTACGAACGCCACGGCGATGAGCATGCTCAGCAGCGTGACAGGGACGTTGTACCGGATCGTCTCGCCGGGGACTGTGAATCCCAGCATGGCGATGAAGTGCATCACCCAGATTCCGGTGCTCCCGATCGAGACCGCCGCTAGGAGCAGCCAGCGGATCCGGGTCGCGCCGGTACTTGCCCGCGCCCGACTGGTACAGCGCAGCCCGAGGAAGGCGCCGAGAAAGGACATCAAGTACGCCAAGGCGGGAGTGAGCAGCCCATACGAGAAGTTATGAACCATAAGCATTACGTAAATCCGCCATTTCAGCGTTTCAGCTGTTTCCACGCCGTCTAGTGATCTTAGCGGATGTGTGCCGTCATGACTGTCATAACTCGATTGGTAACCGCCCGGTCAGGACTTCGGTATCGAGTACGGTCTCCGAAGCGGTACCTTCCGGCGAGTGGTCTACCGAGTACCCGCGCGGCCCGGGCGCGTCGGCCACGATAGCCGCCAGCGTGTCACCCACGAAATGCGCGGCCGCGCCGTCTTCGCAGGCGATGCCTGGCGGCAGCGATCCGGCAGCGATCAGCGACTGATACAGCGGGCGCCGGCCAGGCTCCGAGTCGTAATGCGGGCAGAAGCTCGGCGCGAGCAGGCCGAGCCCGCCGGTGAACGGCCGCAGGTCGATGCCGAAGGAGTCGGTCGTCCCCGACGTGAACCAGCAGATGGCGCCGGCGCTGATCCCCGACAGAACGATGCCTGCCTGCCATGCGCGCCGCATGATCAGGTCCACGCCGTGCACCCGCCAGACCGCGAGCATGTTGGCCACGCTGCCGCCGCCGACGAAGATCATGTCCTGCGATAGCAGCAGGTCCTCGGGATCCTGCACGTTCGGCATGGGAAATAGCTGCAAGTGCGTGAGCCTGCCGCCAGTCGCGCCGAGCAGCTGGTAGCTCCGCACGTAGGCACCGGAATCGTCGCCAGCGGCCGTGTTGAGAATGCAGATCTTCGGCGCACTCGCGCCCGTGAGCATGGCCGCGTATGCCAGCAGGAGCGGTGTACCCTCCGGGTTCAGCCCGACGCTGCCCGGGCCGCGCAGGCCGCCGATGGCCAGTACATGCCGATGCCCGTCCGCAGCCACGGGCAAACGCTACCGTGCCCTGGTGAGCGACTGCACATTTTGCGCGATCGCGGCCGGCAGCACCGCGGCGCACGTGGTAATGAGCGACGAGCACACCGTCGCGTTCCTGGACGCCAGGCCCGTCTTCAAGGGCCATGTGCTGGTGATACCGCGGGCGCATTACGCCACGCTGGCCGATCTTCCCGGCCGCCTGATCGAGCCGTTCTTCCGTGCCGTGCGTCTGATCAGCGCCGCGCTGCCGGTGGCGCTCGGTGCCGATGGGACGTTCGTGGCCGTGAACAACGTGGTCAGTCAGAGCGTCCCGCACCTGCACGCCCATGTGGTACCGCGCACCAAGGGCGATGGTCTGCGCGGGTTCTTCTGGCCACGGCACAAGTACGACAGCGATGAGGAAGCGGCCGGTTACGCGGCCAAGATCAGCGCGATTGTCGAGGCGGGGCTCTCGCTGCCGTGATCCGAGGCGCGAGGCACCCGTTATGCCAACAGCGAAAGGGCAAACAGCCCAGGCGGGTTTACCCTGTCTGCTATGGCTGAGTGGTGGTCCATCGAGGTCTTTGACTCCCAGATCCAGGCAGCGTTGTCGTGGAAGGACTCCTACCGCTCCCAGCTTGTGGAATCGGCCATCACGAGCGGCGCGATCGAGTGGGCCTGGATCGAGCACCGGCACGGCGTGGTGTTCGAGGTGTGCTTCGCTGACGAGGCCCGATGGGAGGCCTTCCGAGGCCTGCCCGGGGTGCAGGCCGCGCTCGACGCGGTGCCCGACCCGGTGAACGGGGTGCTCGTGTACCGCGGCCGGGGCGGTGGCGCCGGAGCCAGGTCGCCAAGGAAGCCGCGGCCTTCAGCGGGCGCTGG
>DASWFL010000353.1:0-1753 GCA_036394255.1 Steroidobacteraceae bacterium | reverse complement strand
CGAGACCGCGCTTGCGGTCAGTCCGTTGATGCAGATGACGACCGCGCGGAGCACCTGGTCGCGCCGCGCCGGCGGCCACGCGGCCCATTCCGGCCACTGCTGCTCGAGGCAGCGCCGGTACAGACGCAGGTACTCCCGGTGCACCCAGGCATTGATGCGCTTGAGCCGCCGATCGGCACTCACCTGCCCCCAGAACGCCATCCAGAACGCACACTCCTGGAGCCGCCGCGCGTCTATGGGCAGGGCTTCGCTGAGCACGCTGAGCAGATCGCTGTCCTTGCCCTCGCTCGGCCTGGTCAGGCGCTGTTCCATGCGGCGCATGATCAGGCGCAGTGCCGCCAGGATGATCTCCTGCTTGGAATCGAAGTAATGGGCCAGCATGCCGGTCGTATAGCCGGCGGCGCGTGCAATGCGCACGATGGTCGCCTGCTCAAATCCATGGGTGGCCACGACCCGGCAGGCCACCAGGGCGATCTGGTCGCGCCGCTGGGCGTGATCAACGATCTTGGGCATGGGCTGCCGCCGCGCGGTTGCCTACATCGATGCGTCGCGAGGCCGGCGGCGGTGCCGGCAGCGCCGAGTGCCGGGCGCGCAGTGCTTCGAGGGACTGGCGGAGCGGCGCATCCATCGGCGTGGCCCTGGCAGCAGTGGTCGAGACGTGCAGGTGCAGCTGCTCGCCAGTGGCCAGCAGAACCCCGTCGCGCCCGCGGTGCATCTGGTGGTTGACGTGCAGGCGCTTGTCGTCCAGGCCCACGATCCGGGTCGTGGTCTGGATGGGCTCCGCGACGCGAACTTCCGCGTAGTGCATGACGTGGCTCTCGACCGTGTAGAACATCCGGCCCGTGGCCCGATAGGCCTCGTCCACGCCGACGCGACGGTAGAGGGCGTCCATCGCGTCGCCAAACACCTGGGCGTAGCGAAAATCACTCATGTGGCCGTTGTAATCGACCCACTCCGGCCGCACCGTCATGCGCACGAGCGGCAGCGCTGCATCCTGCTGCGGATCAGCGGAGCCGAGGCCATCGCGGTGGGCGGCGTCCTGGTACAGACGCTCCTCCAGCGCGCGCAGCGTTGCCCCCGCGCCGATATTGTAGGAGCGCAGGACCTGCTGAATGGCCACCAGGTAATCATCGCGCAGGCGCTCCAGATCGCGAATCGAGCGACCTGCCGCCTCGGCCTGCGTGCCCTCGACCATGCGATCGATCAGGGTTTCAGTCAGCTCCGGGGCCTCGAGCTTCGTCCAGGGCCACTTCAGGCAGGGCCCGAACTGCGCCAGCATGTGGCGCATGCCGGTCTCCCCGCCCGCCAGGTGATAGATCAGGTTGGTGCCCATGGCCGCCCAGCGCAGGCCCGGCCCGTAGATGATCGACTCGTCCAGCTCGCCGGTGGTGGCCACGCCGTCATTGACCAGGTGCAGGATCTCCCGCCACAGTGCCTCCTGCAGCCGATCGGTCAGGTGACCGGGAATCTCGCGGCGCAGGCGCAACGGATGCATCCCGATGTGGGTATAAAAGCGTGCCGCCGCCTCGATGGTCGACGGGGCCGTTTTCGCCCCGCCCACCAGCTCCACCAGCGGCAGCAGATAGACCGGATTGAAGGGATGGGCAACGCAGAAGCGCTCGGGCCCTGCCATGTCGCGTTGCAAGTCGGTCGGCATCAGGCCGGAAGTGCTGGAAGCGATGATCACATCGCCTGCGGCGTGACGGCTCACCTCGGCGAGCAGCTGCTGCTTGAGCCCGAGTTGCTCAGGGAC
>DASWFL010000352.1:0-1749 GCA_036394255.1 Steroidobacteraceae bacterium | reverse complement strand
CGCGTGCGCAGTGCCGGGCGTTCGCGGCAGGCGGGATGGACCAGCGGGCAGCGCGGTGCGAAGGCACAACCCGGCGGCAAATCCGCCAGATCCGGCGGCTGGCCGGGAATCGCCGGCAGCCGCGGCGGCAGCGGCAGATCGAGCCGGGGCAGCGAGCGCAACAAGCCGCTGGTGTAGGGGTGCAAGGGCGCGGCGTACAGCTCCCCGATCGTGCCCTGTTCCACCGCGCGACCGGCGTACATGACGGTGAGCCGCGCGGCCAGCGTGGCGAGCGCCCCGAAATCATGGCTGACGAAGATCGTCGCCACGCCGGTGCGCTGGCGGATCGAGCGCAGGACCTCCAGCACCTGGGCCTGGATCGTGACATCCAGGGCGGTGGTCGGTTCGTCGAGCAGCAGGATCTCCGGTTCGCACATCAGCGCCATCGCGATCGTCACGCGCTGGCGCATGCCGCCAGAGAGCTCGTGCGGGTGCTGGCGCAGGCGCAGGCCGGGTGTGCTGATCTGCACCAGGTCCAGCAGTTCAGCGGCGCGGGCGAGCGCGGCGCGGCGCGTGAGCTTGAGATGATGGCGCGCGCCTTCGCTGAGCTGGCGGGCGATGCTGAGATAGGGGTTCAGCGCGCTGTGCGGTTCCTGGAACACCATGGCGATGCGCCGCCCGCGCAGGGCCGCGAGGCGCGCCGGTGCCGCGCCCCGCAGCTCTTCGCCGCGATAGCGGATGCTGCCCGTGACCTGCGCCGCGCTGCCGCACAGTCCGAGCAGCGCGAGCAGCAGTTGCGTCTTGCCCGAGCCCGATTCGCCCATCACCCCGAGGCATTCGTGTTCTTCGAGATCCAGATCCACTTCGCTCAAGGCGCGCAGCGGAGCGTGCGCGCCCGGGTAGCTCACGCTCAAGCCGCGCACCTGCAGGAGCGAAGCGCGCGCCTGACTCATGAGCGGGGATCGAGCGCGTCACGCAGCGCATCGCCGAGGTAGTTGAGACAGAGAATGATCGTGGCGAGGAAGGCGGCCGGTATGACGAGCAGGTAGGGGTTGGCCTGCATCTCGTTGGCGCCGTCGGCGACCAGCGAGCCGAGCGAGGCGAGCGGCGCCTGCACCCCCAGCCCCAGGAAACTCAGCAGCGCCTCGAACAGGATCACGCTCGGTACCGTGAGCGTGGCGTAGACGACGACCAGGCCGAGCAGATTGGGCACCACATGCCGCCAGATGACCGCCGGCGTGCGCAGCCCCAGGGCAAGCGCCGCCTCGATGTAATTCTGCGCCCGTATGGCCAGCGTCTGGCCGCGCACGATGCGGGCGATATCGAGCCAGGAGACCGCGCCGATGGCGACGAAGACCAGGAGGAAGTTCCGGCCGAACAGCACTTCCAGCACGATGACCAATGGAATGAAGGGCACGGAGTACAGGACATCGACGGTGCGCATCAGCAGACCGTCCGTGCGGCCGCCGATGTAGCCCGCAGCGGTGCCCCAGGCCACGCCGATCACCACGCTGACCAGACTCGCGGCGATACCGACCAGCAGCGAAATCCGGCAGCCCCACATCACGCGCACCAGCAGATCGCGCCCCAGCCCGTCGGTGCCGAACCACTGCCCGCCGCGCAGGCTGGGGCGGGTGAAGATGTGGGCCCAGGAAGGGGTGGCCGAGTCGTAGGGCGACAGGGCCGGAACCAGCAGCGCGAGTGCGATGATCAGGCCCAGCAGCCCCAGCGCCCAGCGCGCGCCGCGCCGCGCCCACAGGTGCCGCCAGC
>DASWFL010000351.1:0-1996 GCA_036394255.1 Steroidobacteraceae bacterium | reverse complement strand
GTTTCGCTGGCGCTCGCCCGAGACGCGCATGCAGATGTACCTGGAGACCGTGCTGGCGCGCGAGGACACGGCCAAGGAAGTGCGCCTGTTCGGGCTCGGCGAGCGCTTCCTGCAGCGCTACCGCGATATCTTCACGCGCCTGTACGGCCAGGATCGTGCGCTGTCGATCCGCCGCGACGCCTGGGGCTTTGCCTTAAGCCTGCTGGCGACCGCGACGCTGTACTGCGCCTATGCCTGGATCGCGCTGAGCGCGGTGCATGGGGCGATCACGCTGGGCCAGATGACCATGTATCTGCTGCTGTTTCGCCAGGGCCAGGCGGCAGTGGCGGCCATGCTCGCCGCCATCGGCGGCATGTACGAAGACAACCTGTACCTCTCGACCCTGTACGAGTACCTGGACACGCCCGTGCAGGCGCCCCGGGGCCATGCGCAGCGCGGCCCCTCGCCGGCGGAGGGCATTCACTTCGAGGCGGTGAGTTTCACCTATCCGGGCGCGCAGCAGGCCACGCTCCAGGACATCACACTGCGGCTGCCGCCGGGCAGCTCGCTGGCGCTGGTCGGTGAGAATGGCTCGGGAAAGACCACGCTGATCAAGCTGCTGACGCGCCTTTATGCACCCACGGCCGGTCGCATCCTGTTCGAGGGACTGGACATCCGCGACTGGGACGAGGTGGCACTGCGCGAGCGCATCGGCGTGATCTTCCAGGACTTTGCGCATTACCAGATGCTCGTCGGCGAAAATGTCGGGGCGGGCGACGAGCCGCATTTCGAAGATGAAGGGCGCTGGCAGCAGGCGGCCGTCCTGGGCCGCGCGGCGGACTTCATCGAGGAACTGCCGCTGCGCTACCGCACGCAGCTCGGCAAGTGGTTTCGCGACGGCCGGGAGCTCTCGGGCGGCCAGTGGCAGAAGATCGCGCTGTCGCGCGCCTTCATGCGTACGGCGGCCGACGTGCTGGTACTCGATGAGCCCACCGCCGCCATGGATGCGCGCGCCGAAGCCGAAGTGTTCGAGCACTTCCGGCAGCTGGCCCGCGATCGGATCACGATCCTGATCTCACACCGCTTCTCGACCGTGCGCATGGCCGATCAGATCGCGGTCCTGGATCGCGGCCGGATCATCGAGCACGGCACGCATGCGGCATTGGTCGCCGCCGGCGGGCACTACGCCCAGCTCTTTGCCCTGCAGGCGCGGGGCTATCAGTAGCCGGCGCGAACTTTAGGTACAATGGCAGCCATGGAAGAAGTCGCAGACACTTTCGATTCGGCCTTCACCAAGGCCGTTGATCTGGGCAATCGCCTCGCCGGCAAGGACCAGGAAGCGGACCTGTGGGACATTGCCGACGGCCTGCTGGCGGGCGCCGTGCAGTACTGGCTCTACGCCCGTCAGCCCTGCGGGGATGCGCGCTGCGAGGATTGCCTGCCGATCAACACGGCGGAGGCCCGGCTCACCGAACTGAAGCGCCTGATCGGCCAGCTCGCCGCCGAGAGCGAGTACTTTCACGCCCCCACGGACGCGAACGTCGGCCGCGCCTGAGGCCCGCGCTACGCGATCCGCTGGGCGGGCGCGGCGGCCGCGGCAGCCGTGACTTCGGCCAGCGCCGCTTCGAGCCGGTCCAGGCCCTCGCTGAGCAGTGCGTCCGGGATCGTCAGCGGCGCCAGGAAACGAATCACGTTGCCATAGAGGCCGCAGGACAGGATCACGAGCCCGTGGCGGGCGGCGGCCTGCACCACCGCACGGGTCAGCTCGGCTTCGGGTTGCGCGGGGTCCTTGTTGCGCACCAGCTCCATGGCCACCATCGCTCCCAGTCCCCGGATCTCCCCGATGACCGGGAAGCGCAGCTGCAGCGCGCGCAGCCTGCCTTGCAGGAGTTCACCGATGCGCAGCGAGCGCTCCAGCAGTTTTTCGCCGGCGATCACCTCGAGCACTGCCAGCGCGGCTGCACAACCGAGGGGTGAGCCGGCGTAGGTGCCGCCGAGGCCACCGGGCGGCGGCGCA
>DASWFL010000350.1:0-8748 GCA_036394255.1 Steroidobacteraceae bacterium | reverse complement strand
GACGGAGGGGCGGCCTGGCCGCTGCCCTACAGGGCCCGCAGCAGTTCCTCGCCGATGGCCTGCCGGCGCCAGCCGCTCAGCAGCGCTCCGTCGCGATGGCCGACGGCGAGGCGTTCCATGTCGCGCCGGGTCGCGAGGATCTCGGGCGCCAGCGCCAGCGTGGCGGCGACGCGCCGCGTGATATCGCCCAGGCGCGCCATCGTATCGAGCTGCTGCGGGTCAGGCCGGCGGCGCTGCGGGAGCGGGGCCAGTTGCCCCGGCAGCTGCGCCGCGCGGATCAGCTCGAGTATCTGCGCACCGCTGTTTTCACGGATGCCCGCGGGCAACTCGCGCACGCGCTCCAGGGCGGCCAGGTCGCGCGGTGCCTGCAGCACGATGTCGCGGAGTGCGGCATCGGGCAGGATCCAGCCGCGCGGCCGGTCCGAGCTCATGGCGCGCTGCTCGCGCCACGCCGCCAGCGCCCGGGCGAGCCGTTGCCGGTCCGGATCAAGATCAGCGAAGGCGCGGATGCGCATCCAGGCCTGATCCGGCTCGACCACCAGGGACTCGGTGCCGATCTGCTGCATCTCCTCGTCGAACCAGGCGCGGCGCCCGAGCTGCTCGAGCCGCCCCTCGAGCGTCTCGCGCAGCGGGGGCAGGTGGCGTACATCGTCGAGCGCGTAGTCGATCTGTGCGGCGGACAGGGGCCGGCGCGACCAGTCGGTGCGGGTCTGGCTCTTGTGCAGTTCGACGCCCAGCAGTTCACGCACCAGGTCGGCGTAACCCACCTGCGCCGGGAAACCCACCAGCGCGGCGGCGACCTGCGTGTCGAATACGGGGCTCACGGTGCCCACCACCGGGGCCAGCACCTCGAGGTCCTGGCGGGCCGCGTGCAGGATCTTGCATACCGCCGCTGCGCTCATCAGCGGGCGCAGCGGCTCCAGCGTAGCGACCGCCAGCGGATCGACGCACACCGCCAGCTCCGTGCTGCTCAGCTGCAGCAGGCACAATTGCGCGTAGTAGGTGCGTTCGCGCATGAACTCGGTGTCCAGGCCGAGGGAGCGGTGTGGCGCAAGGGCAGCGACGGCGGCGCTCAGGGCGGCGGAATCGGCGATCGGTGCAGGCAAGTTTCGGTCCCGAAGGCGCGTGCAGGCACGCGTGTACAATCGCGGTGATTATGCACGTCCACATCCTCGGCATCTGCGGAACTTTCATGGGCGGCATTGCGGCGATCGGCCGTGCGGCCGGGCACCAGATCACCGGCTCGGATCGCAATGTCTATCCGCCGATGAGCACGCAGCTGGCGGCGCTCGGCATCGAGCTGACCGAGGGCTACGAGGCCGCGCAGCTCGAGCCGCGACCGGACCTGGTCGTGGTGGGCAATGTCTGCAGCCGCGGCATGCCGGTAATCGAAGCCATGCTCGAGCGCGGCATTCCCTACACCTCCGGACCTGAATGGCTGGCGCGTGCGGTGCTCGCCGATCGCTGGGTACTCGCGCTCGCCGGTACCCACGGCAAGACGACCACGGCGGCGATGCTGGCGTGGATACTCGAGGAGGCGGGCCTGTCGCCCGGATTCCTGATCGGCGGGATACCGGGCAATTTCCCGGTCAGCGCGCGGCTCGGCGAGCTGCCGTATTTCGTGATCGAGGCCGACGAATACGACACCGCCTTCTTCGACAAGCGCGCCAAGTTCGTGCATTACCGGCCGCGCACCGTGGTGCTGAACAACCTGGAATTCGATCACGCCGACATCTATCCGGACCTCGCGGCCATCGAGTGGCAGTTTCATCAGCTGCTGCGCACCGTGCCCGGCGGCGGGCGCATCCTCCTCAGGGCCGGCGAAGCCAGCCTGGAGCGGGTGCTGCAGAAGGGTTGCTGGAGCGGCGTGGAGCGCTTTGCGCACAGCGGGGCGGAGCCGCGCAGCGGCGCCGCCGGCGCCGCGGCAGAGTGGACCGCGCAGTTGCCGCCACTCGGCGATGGCTCGGAATTCACCGTGCGCCTCGCCGACGCGCCGGTCGGCGCCGTGCGCTGGCCGCTGATCGGACTGCACAATGTGGACAATGCGCTGGCCGCGATCGGCGCGGCGCGCCATGCCGGCGTGACGCCGGCACGCGCCTGCGCGGCACTGGGGAAATTCACCGGGGTGCGCCGGCGCATGGAGCTGCGGGGAGCGGCCGCCGGCGTGCGCGTGTACGACGATTTCGCGCATCACCCCACCGCGATTGCCACCACCATCGAAGGCCTGCGCCGGCGCGTGGGCCGCGAGCGCATCGTCGCGGTGCTCGAGCCGCGCTCCCATACCATGCGGGCCGGCGTCCATCGCGACACCCTGGCCGATTCGCTCCGCGGCGCTGACAGCGTGTGGCTGTACGCAGGTGCGGAGCTGGGCTGGGACGCCGCGGCCGCGCTGGCCACGCTCGGCGCGCGCGTCCACGTGGCGCACGACATGGAGGCCCTGCTGGCCGGCCTGGGCGGCGACCTGCGCGCGGGCGATCACGCGCTGCTGATGAGCAACGGGGGTTTCGGGGGCTTGCACGAGCGCCTGCTCGGCGCGCTCGCGGCGCGCGGCGCCCATGCCTGAGCTGCCGCTCTTTCCGCTGCGTACCGTGCTGTTTCCGGGCGGCCTGCTGCCGCTGCGCATCTTCGAGCCCCGCTACGTCGACATGCTGGGCCGCTGCATGAGCGAGGGCGGTGAGTTTGGTGTGGTGCTGATCATCCGCGGCGATGAGAGCGGCGCGGTGGCGGCCATGGCCGATGTCGGCACCACGGCGCGCATCATCGATTTCAACACCCTCCCCGACGGATTGCTCGGATTGATGTGCCGCGGGGCGCGGCGTTTCCGGCTGCGCTCGCGGCGCCAGCAGGGCGATGGCCTGCATCTGGGCACGGTCGAATGGTTAGCGGATTCCCCGCCGAGCGCACTGGCGTCGGAGCATCGGGCGGTGGCGCGCGTGCTGGGGCGTGTGCTGCAGGAACTGGGCGTCACGGGGCAGCTCCTGCAGGTGAATCTCGAAGAGGCCGGTTGGGTGGCCGATCGCCTGGCCGAACTGCTGCCGCTCGAGCGCGCGATGCAGCAGGAATTGCTGGAGCTGGATGATCCGCAGGAGCGAATGCGGCGCCTCGCGCCGCTGATCGAAGTGCCGCAGGAACTGCGGGACTGAAGCGCCCGCGCGATGTGCGCGGTACAGCCAGGGGCGCCCGCCCGCGGCCCGCGGCCTCAGGCCATGCGCCGGACGGAGTTCGCGGCCGACTGGTTGGGCACGCGCACCACTTCAGTTTCCAGGCTCCCGTCGGCATGCAGGCACAGGCGCCGGTATCCGGGCGGGCTCGGATCGATCGCAAACTGATCGGCGTGCGGCAGGAACTGCGCGCAGGTCGAGGGCGCGGCGAACAGGCGTACACCCTTGCGGTGTCCTTCGAAACTCTGGTGCACGTGGCCCCAGACGATGGCGCGCAACTGGGGGTGCCGGTCGGTGACCGCGAAGAACTCATCGGCATTCTGCAAGCCGACGGAATCGATCCAGCGGCTGCCCAAGCGTACCGGATGATGATGCAGGGCGAGGAGCACGTGGCGATCGCCGGCACTGGCCAGGCTCGCCTCCACGCGCGCCAGCTCGGCCGCGCTCAGCCGTCCGTGCGCCTGACCGGCCACGCAGCTGTCCACCATCAGGACGCGCCACGCCCCCACATCGTGGCAGCCGTTGACCTGGAACGGCGCGGCCGCCAGTTCCCGGCGCATGAGATCGGCATCGTCATGGTTGCCGGGCAGGCACCAGACCGGCTTGCCCAGATCGCCAAACAGTTCGCGCACTGCCGCATAGCCGCCAGGGTCGTCGTTGACCAGGTCACCCGTGAGCAGCAGGGCGTCTGCGTTCCAGTGATGCGCGCGGGCGTGACGGAGCACGTTCTGGACCGAGGCCCGCGTGACCACGCCGCGCAGGACACCATCGGGCTGCGCCACGAGGTGCGGATCGGTGAACTGCAGCAGGCGAAGATCGTCGTCCATTGCGTACATGTTACCGGCCGCGCCTCGGCCCGCAGGTGATCTGTATCAACTTCGCGGAATCCACGCCGGATAGGACTGCCGACGCGATCCACAGTTCTGGGGTGTCGCCGCCGAAGATGTTAAACAGCCGCCGGGCAGCTGTCGCAAACCGGCATCAGTACATCAATATCGGTAATGATCCGGCTTGTACGGGCCCTGCGGATCAACGCCGATATAGCGTGCCTGCCGGTCGGTGAGTACCGTGAGTTCGGCGTTGAGTTTCACCAGCTGCAGCCGCGCCACTTTCTCGTCCAGGTGCTTGGGCAGCACGTGTACGCCGACCGGATAGCGCTCGTGATGGCTCCACAGTTCGATCTGCGCCAGGACCTGGTTGGCGAAGGAACTGCTCATCACATAACTCGGGTGGCCGGTGCCGCAACCGAGGTTTACCAGGCGCCCCTCGGCCAGCAGGATGATGCGCTTGCCGTCCGGGAAGATCACGTGATCGACCTGCGGCTTGATGTTCTCCCACTGATACGGCTTGAGCGAGGCGCAGTCGATCTCATTGTCGAAGTGGCCGATGTTGCAGACGATGGCATTGTTCTTCATGCGCTTCATGTGCTCGTGCGTGAGCACGTGGAAATTGCCCGTGGCGGTCACGAAGATATCGGCCTTGTCGGCCGCGTAGTCCATGCTCACCACGCGGTAGCCTTCCATCGCGGCCTGCAGCGCACAAATCGGGTCGATCTCGGTGACCCACACCTGTGCCGACAGGGCGCGCAGCGCCTGCGCCGAACCCTTGCCGACGTCGCCATAGCCGGCCACCACCGCCACCTTGCCCGCGACCATCACGTCGGTGGCGCGCTTGATGCCATCGACCAGCGACTCGCGGCAGCCATACAGGTTATCGAACTTGCTCTTGGTCACGGAGTCGTTGACGTTGATGGCCGGGAAGGCCAGCTGGCCGTCGCGCGCCATCTGGTAGAGGCGCTTGACGCCGGTCGTGGTCTCTTCCGAGACCCCGCGGATTGCCGCGAGGCGCGCGGAATACCAGCGCGGGTCGCGCTTGAGCGTGGCCGCGATCGCTGCGAACAGCGCAGTCTCCTCTTCGCTCCCCGGATGGCGCAGCACGCTGGCGTCCTGCTCGGCCTTGGCGCCCAGGTGCAGCAGCAGCGTGGCATCGCCGCCGTCATCGAGAATCAGGTTGGCGTGCAGGTCATTCGGCCACGCAAAGATGCGGTGCGTAAAATCCCAGTACTGATCGAGGGTCTCGCCCTTGTAGGCGTAGACGGCCGTGCCGCGCGCGGCGATCGCCGCGGCGGCGTGATCCTGGGTCGAAAATATATTGCACGAGGCCCAGCGCACCTCGGCGCCGAGCGCCTGGAGCGTCTCGATCAGCACCGCGGTCTGGATCGTCATGTGGAGCGAGCCGGCGATGCGCGCGCCCCGCAGCGGCTGGAGCGGCGCGAACTCTTCGCGTATCGCCATCAGGCCGGGCATCTCGGTCTCGGCGATGGCGATCTCCTTGCGGCCCCAGTCGGCGAGCCTGGGATCGGCAACGTGGAAATCGCGGGTCTCGGTCACGGGTTTGATGGTGGCTTTCATGGCGTCGCTACTCCTCGATTGTCAGTCTCTGGTAGTGAGCGCCGTTGGCTATGGCTAGCCACAATGCACCAAGCCTGGCAGGGCTGTTCCCTGTCGCAACGCTCCTTGGCGCACTGGCGTACCGGTAGGCGGCACGTCTGGGCCCAACTATAGCGCGCGAACTGGCCGCCCGACAACGGCGGCGCGTCCGGCGGCTAGTACCTGGCCCGGCCCCCGGACATGTCAAATACGGCGCCGGTATTGAACCGGCTGGCATCGGTGCACAGCCAGGCGACCAGCTGCGCGACTTCGCCGGCCGTCCCGAGCCTTTTCATCGGGCTGTCCGCAACCATCGTGTCGACGGTAGCGGTGCCGAGGGCACGGATCATGTCGGTATCAATCGGGCCAGGGGCGACGCAGTTCACGAAGACGTTCTGACCGGCCACCTCGCGACCCAGTGCCTTGGTGAAGGCAATGATGCCGGCGCTGGCCACCAGCAGTTCGCTGATCGCCCGACCGATGCCTTGGGCTCCCCCGGTGACGATGGCGAACTTGCCGTGAAGGTCATACGAATTGGGCATGGTCCAAAGTACGAAGCAAAGCGGCCTCGTGGATCGGGGCGTTCCCGGTCAATGCTTGCGCACGCGGCGGGCCGGTCTGCGACCCGCCGCCGCCAGGGCGTCGGCGCGATCGGTGCGCTCCCAGGTGAAACCCGGTTCCTCGCGGCCGAAATGGCCGTACGCCGCCGTCTGCAGGTAGATCGGCCGCGCCAGATCGAGCATGACGCGCAGGCCGTAGGGCGTGAGGTCGAAATGGCGGCGCACCAGAGCGGTCAGCTGCTCGCGCGACAGCGTACTGGTGCCGAAGGCGTCCACCATGATCGAAGTCGGCTCGGCGACGCCGATCGCATAGGAAACCTGCACCTCGCAGCGCTCGGCGATGCCGGCGGCAACCAGGTTCTTGGCGACATAGCGCGCCGCGTAGGCGGCCGAGCGGTCGACCTTGGACGGGTCCTTGCCGGAAAACGCGCCGCCACCGTGGCGCGCGAAGCCGCCGTAGGTGTCGACGATGATCTTGCGGCCGGTGAGCCCGCAGTCGCCCACCGGCCCGCCGACCACGAAACGGCCGGTCGGATTGATATGGTATTGCGTGCGCTTGTCGAGCCAGCGCCTGGGCAGCACCGGCTTGATGATCTCCTCCATCACCGCCTCGCGCAGCTTGGCTGTGGAGATCTCGTCGCTGTGCTGCGTCGAGAGCACGACCGCCTCGATGCCCACGGGCCGGTCGTTTTCGTAACGCAGCGTCACCTGGCTCTTGGCGTCGGGCCGCAGCCAGGGGAGCCGTCCACGCTTGCGCACCTGGGCCTGGCGCTTGACCAGGCCGTGGGCCAGCGTAATGGGCGCCGGCATCAGCACGTTGGTTTCATTGGTCGCGTAGCCGAACATCAGGCCCTGATCACCCGCGCCCTGCCGGCGCTTGGATTTGCGATCGACGCCCCTGGCGATGTCCGGAGACTGCTTGCCGATGACGTTGAGCACGCTGCAGCTGGCACCGTCAAAACCCATGTCCGAGCTGTTGTAGCCAATGCCCAGCACGGTGCGGCGCACGAGCGCCTCGAGATCGATCCAGGCCGAAGTCGTCACTTCGCCCGCGACGATGACCACGCCGGTCTTGACCAGCGTCTCACAGGCCACCCGGCCGCCCGGATCCACGGTGAGGATGGCGTCCAGCACGGCGTCGGAAATCTGATCCGCGATCTTGTCCGGGTGACCTTCGGATACCGATTCCGACGTGAACAGGAAGCTGTTGGACATGATGCAGGTCGCGGCAGGAAAGGGGGCGGCAGTATAGCGATCGGTGGCTGCCGACTAAAGCTGCGCCGCACGGATCGCGGAAGGATCCGTGCGGCGCCTGGAACCGGCCGGAGGCCGGGGTTTTAGCGTGCCGCGCTCGCGGAGACGTCGCCGCGATTGTCCGACTGCGCGGCAATGCCCGAGTCCGTGCCGGCATTCACGCCGTGCGCCGAACTCGCGCTGCCGCCGGCCGTGACGGGCACCGTCGGGCTGTTGAACCCAGCCTGCTGATGGCCCGAACCGCCGGCGCTGGCAGACGCTGCCGGCGGTGCTGGCGGTGCCGGTATCGTCGTGGACTTCGCCGTGCTGTTCGCCGTGGAAGCCGAGCTCGCAGCAGCCCGCTCGGTGGCGGCGGCAGTCGCGCCGGTCTTGCCGACGGCAGTCCTGCTGGCGTTCCCGGAGGTCTGCACCGCGGCATTGCCCGCGGCATTGCCCGTGGCATTGGCCGTGGCATTGGCCGTGGCATTGCCCGCCGTAGCGGCATGCTCGCCCAGCTCCTGAGTGGTGTTCATCGCGCTACCCAGATCGCCGCCGAGCTCACCGGCGCCACCCAGCTTGCCGTTGCCGCCGAGCTTGCCGTTGCCACCGAGGTCGCCATTGCTACCCAGGTCGCCGTGACTGCCGAGGTTGCCGTTGCCGGCGAGCCTGCCGTTGCCGGCGAGGTTCCCGTTGCCACCGAAGTTGCCGAGGCTACCCGGGTTGCCGGGGCCACCGAGCATGCCGCCCGCGGCGCCGCCCAGCGTGCCGCCGACTGCGCCGCCCAGCTGGGCGTTCGCGGGCGCTACGGCCAGACTCAGGGCCGCAACGAGCGCACTGATCGCGAGATAGGTCTTCATGGGTCTACTCCTGTATGCGGCCGGGAACTCCCGCGGCCTTCAACAGGTACAACGACGGGCGCGGGGCTTTTCTTCCACACGGTCGTCAGCAGAGGATTATGTGCAACCCTCAGGGCACGCTCGCAGAGCGCAGCGATTCGCCCACCACGCCGTAACCGTAGATCGCATCGCGGCCGCGCGGGCCGAGGTCGCGGGCCGCGGCGATCAAAGCCTGCAGGGCGTGCACGCCAGCGTCGGGCTCGGGCCCCAGCAGTCCGGCGAGCAGCCCCGCGACGATCGGCGCGGCGTACGAGGTGCCGCGCACCGTCGCGTAGCCATGCTGCAGGTCGGCGGCCCGCAGCTCGGCGCCGGGCGCCGCGAGTACGACGTGGGGGCCGCGGCCCGCTTCGGGCAGTACGTGAGTGCGGGCATCGACAGCGGTGACGGCGATCACGCCCGGCAGGGCCGCCGGATACAGCGGCGGCGCGGCCGGGCCGTCATTGCCGACGGCGGCGACCACCAGCACGCC
>DASWFL010000349.1:0-1515 GCA_036394255.1 Steroidobacteraceae bacterium | reverse complement strand
GTCTACGGCATGAATTTCGAGCAGATCCCCTGGCTGCACGAATCCTGGGGCTTCACGGCAGCGCTGGGGCTGATGGTGGCTTCCGCCGTGATTCCGTACGTCATCTTCAAGCGGCGGGGATGGCTGTAGCGGACGGCCCGCGGCCGCGCAGGTCCGGCGGCACCCCTGGGCAGCGGCGGGCGGTCGCGGCGGGGGCCGGCTTCGGGTAATCTTGCGCGCCGCCGCGCCCGTAGCTCAGATGGATAGAGTGGCAGCCTCCGAAGCTGCAGGTCGTGGGTTCGAATCCCGCCGGGCGCGCCAATATTTCAACCGTTATAATTCCAGGCCCAGATCGCCGTCACCCATCGGATCGCCCGTGAGCAAGCAGGACACGCATTTTTTCAACACCTTCAGCGCGATCATCGCCGTGCTGATCGTGGCCGCCCTGTTGATCTTCGCCATGGCGCGCTGGGTGGCGGATCGCACGCAGGTCAAAGAGGTCTACGAGGATCCCAAGTACGTCGCCAGCACCGAAGAGCGGATCCGGCCTTTCGTGCGCGAGGCGGTCGCGGGCAAGGACAATTCGGCCATGCAGATCCAGGCCGCGCCGCAGGGAGCCGGTGTCGCCCTGGCCGTGCCCAAGGATGGCCCGGCGCTGTACGAAGCGGTTTGCAAGACCTGCCACGCCACCGGGCTGGTGGGTGCGCCGAAATTCGGGGATCACGCCGCCTGGGCGCCGCGGATCGCCAAGGGCAAAGCCACCCTCTACGAACATGCCCTGAAAGGCTTCACCGGCACCGTCGGTGTGATGCCGGCGAAGGGGGGCCGCACCGACCTGACGGATGAACTGATCAGGAGCGGCGTGGATTACCTCGTATCCAAGGGCCAGTAGGCCAGCCCCACCGCTCCCGGGCCCGCCGGGGACAGGCTTGCACCTGGCGAAAAATCCATGGCCCCCGCCAGCCGCAGGCTCGCCGCCTCGCCGATGTGTTCGGGCCTGATGAGATCCGCGGCCTGCAGATCGGCGATCGTGCGCGCCACTTTCAGCAGGCGATGATAGGCGCGGGCTGAGAGCGCAAAGCGCGCCGCGACGCGCTCGAGCAGCCGCACTGCCGCGGCCTGGGCGCGGCAGTGGGCCTTGATGCCGGCGTGATCGAGACGGGCGTTGCAGCAGTTCTGGCGCACGAGCTGGCGGGCGCGCGCGGCGTGCACGGCTACCGCCAGCGCCGCCCCGCTGCACTCGCAGTCCTGTGGCGGACCGCCTTCTACTGCCCACGCCCGCAGCGCGGGCACTTCGACACGCGGCACTTCGATCTGCAGGTCGAGGCGGTCGAGGAGCGGTCCGGAGAGACGGTCACGGTAGCGCTGGATCCGCCGCGGACCGCAGCGGCACAGTTGCGATTCATCGCCCAGGTAGCCACAGGGGCAGGGATTCATGGCGGCCACCAGCTGAAATTCGGCCGGCAGGTCCAGGTGGCCGGCAGCGCGCGCCAGATGAATGGCGCCCGATTCCAGTGGCTCGCGCAGGGCCTCCAG
>DASWFL010000348.1:0-4467 GCA_036394255.1 Steroidobacteraceae bacterium | reverse complement strand
CCGCCAGGAACAGGGGCTCCGGATCTCCAATGGCCTGTGCATGAGCCCCGACGGGTCGAAGCTCTATTTCGCCGACTCGCCGTTGCGAACGATCTACGTCTACGATCTTGTGGAGCCTGAAGGCCTGCTGGCCAACCGGCGCGTCTTCGCGCGTACGCCGGAGGGCGCCTCCCCGGACGGTGCGGCGGTCGACGTCGACGGCTGCGTGTGGAGTGCGCATTGGGGGGCGAGCTGTGTCGTGCGCTATACGCCCGCGGGGCGCATCGATCAGACGATACCGGTGCCCACGACCCAGCCGAGCTGCGTGTGCTTTGCCGGGCCGCAACTGGACATCCTGTGCGTCACCAGTGCGCGCGAGAATCTCAGTGCCGGCACCCTGCACGCCGAGCCGCACGCCGGTTCGGTGTTCCTGTACCAGAGCGCTGCCCAGGGTCTGCCCGAGCCGGAGTATGTGCAGTGAATACCCGTGTGAGCGGCCAGAACCTGACCTACAGCATCGCCCATCACATCGGCATTGCGATCGTCACGGGCGTCTACTCCAAGGACAACCCGATTCCCATCGAGGCGGACCTGTGCCGGGAATATGGCGCCAGCCGACCCGTGCTGCGCGAGGCCGTCAAGATGCTCACGGCCAAGGGCCTGCTCGGCGCGCGGCCGCGACGGGGCACCTGGGTACAGCCCGAAGAGCGCTGGAACCTGCTGGATCCGGACGTATTGGGGTGGCTGCTCGAACGCAAGTTCTCGCCCGCCCTGCTGATCGAATTCACGGAGCTGCGCCTGGCGGTCGAGCCCGGTGCGGCGACGCTGGCGGCGCGCGCTGCGGGCCCCGAAGAAAAGCGGGTGATCAGCCGTGCCATTGAACGCATGCAGGCCGCCGACCGCGGCGATGACGATCCACTCGAATCAGACATCGCCTTTCACGTCGCGGTGCTCGGGGCGAGCCGGAACCGCTTCTACGCCCAGCTCGCCGGTTTCACCTCCACGGCGCTGCGCATCAGCATCCGGATGACCAACCGTTACAAGGGCGTGAGGCTCGCGAGCGTCGCCGACCACAAGAAGGTGGCGGACGCCATCATTGCCGGCAAACCCGCCGTGGCGGGCGAGGCGATGCGGAAGCTGATCCAGGAAGCCCTGGATATCATCAGGAAGCGCAACGCCGCCGCCGCACCGCGCCGGGCCCCGGGCGCAGCGGCCGGATGAGCCGGACCCGGCTCGCGATCGTCGGCCTGGGCAAGATCGCCCGCGACCAGCACGTCCCCTCGCTCATGGCCAGCCCGGCGTTCGAGCTCATCGCCGTGGCCAGCCCGCACAGCAGGCTCCCGGGCGTACCGAATTATCCGGATCTGGCCGCGCTGCTGAAGGCCGTGCCGGACCTGCCGGCCGTGGCGCTGTGTACCACGCCGCAGGCGCGCTTCGAGAGCGCGCGCATGGCCCTGGAACAGGGCTGCCATGTGCTGCTGGAAAAGCCACCGGGCATGACCACGAGTGAAGTGCAGGTGCTGGAGGATCTGGCGCGGAGCCGCGACGTGGCGCTGTTCGCCTCCTGGCACTCCCGTCACGCGGACGGCGTCGAGCCGGCCCGCGCCTGGCTGCAGGGACGGCAGGTGCGCAGGGTCGAGGTGGTGTGGAAGGAGGATGTGCGCGTCTGGCACCCCGGCCAGACGTGGATCTGGAAGGCCGGTGGTCTGGGCGTTTTCGATCCCGGCATCAACGCCCTGTCCATACTCAGCCGCATCCTGCCCGGCGATCTGGTGCTGCACAGCGCGGAGCTCTTTTTTCCCGGCAACTGCGAGACGCCCATCGCCGCACAACTGCAGCTCGCCAGCACCGCGGGAGCGGCGGTGCACATGGCGCTGGATTTTCTGCACACCGGCACCGCGCACTGGAATATCGATGTCGACACCGACGCCGGCCTGCTCAGGCTCCTGAACGGCGGCAGCGAGCTGCAGCTGGACGGCCGGGCGGTGGACACTCCCCGGCAGAGCGAATATGCGCGCGTGTACGAGCACTTTGCACGGCTGGTGCGCGAGCGGCGCTGCGACGTGGATCTCGCTCCCTTCCGCCTGGTGGCCGACGCCTTCCTGTGCGGCCGGCGTGTGGAAGTGGCGCCGTTCAACGAGTAACAGGCGTCAGGAAGGATCTCGCGCGGTCGATCTGGTCACGAGCGCGGACAGTCGTTCACGCTTCGGACCCTGAACCAGGGTACCCATGCCCCGCCAGAGTCCCTCAAATGAACCAAAGAGACGTTACCGCTGATGGGAGGAGCGCAGTATTTCGTCGGCTCTCGTTTGAAGGTCCGCAGAGGAGCTCACCTTCTTCAGCTCTTCCGCAAGGGCGCGTGCCTCCTGCATGTCTCCCAGGCGCATGGCAGCGAAGGCGCGCAAATAGAGGAGATGGTCCCGTTGCTCTGCTGTCTTGACAGAGCCAATCGGGCGGGCCGTGGCCAAGGCTTCGGAGAACTGGCCTTGGCTCATCTGCAGGTCGGCCAACACAAGGCGCGCCTCGAGGTTCTTCGGCTCCAGATCGAGCAATGCCGTCAACGCCGCAGTGGAACTTTCCGCCTTATCCGGCCCGGCGAGTTGCGCATAGTTCAACAGTAGACGTGGGCTGCGGCTACCCAACTCAAATGCCTTGCCGAAATGCTCTGCGGCCTCACCAGGCTTGCCGTCGCGCCACGCAAGGTAGCCCAGATTCGCCCACGGCTCCGGCCGCCTGGCGTCTTCGCGCGCGAGTTCCTCAAAGCGGGTGCGAGCCTCAATCTGCCGGCCCTGCAACCCCATCAGCAACTCCGCTTGCGCCTCGCGCACGTCGAACATGTCGGCAGGTTGGCTCGTTAATTTGTCCGTGTCATCCAGCTTGATCTTCACCCTAAGCTTGTTGAAGGTGTTGCCCCGAATGTAGGACTTCAACTCAGTCTCAAGCGTGGCGAAGGGCGTGCCATATGCGGCCTCCAGTGCTTTTACGGAAGGCGTACCGTTGTTTACCGTGTTTATTACTACTTCCCAGAACTTGTGCTGATATTTGTCCGTCGTCGCAAGCATGTGGACGAAAGCCCAGCTCTGATTATAGAGGCTGCCTGCCTGCTTCGATTCGTTGTAATAGGGCGATGTTTGGTCCGCGGCAAGAATGGTCTCCATGGGCACCCAGGGATCACGGTTCAGTTCCTGCAGGCGACCAGGCAAGACGTCGCCGAATTCCGTGTCATTTCCCACCGGGCGGAGCGTAGAGAAGAGTTCCGCCAAACCTTCGTTGAGCCACGGCGGCAACGAATACCCAGCGTGCTCAAACGCCAAGTGCGTGTATTCGTGCGAAGCAGTGCGCGAGCTTTCCTCGCCTAGTTTACCCACGACGATGAAGTCGCGGTCTGACAATCTGGAGTAGTAGGCGGTGGCGAACGCGTTGAGGCGGTAGGGCTGGTATTCCTTCTCGGAGCCAAATATCACGACAGAGACTGGAACTGGCTTGTCAGGCGCGGCTGCGACGAGCCGGACGAAGAACCCGCGTACACGCTCGAACTGGTTAAGGGCGTCGCGTGTCGCGCGTTCGCTGGCAGTCGAGTACACGTGAAAGTTCTCATTTTGCATCGTGATCCAGGTCGGCTGTGCGGACACAGCCGCCGTAGATAGCAGAATGGTGAGCATCGGGGACGCACGAAGCATGCGCCAAAGGCTATCAGGATGGCGGGCAGGAACGGAAGGGGAAAAGAAGAACCAGCAAATGATGGCTGCGGCCCCTAACTCTCCTGGCGCCGGCTGCGTCGCAGGAGCGTCAGGGCGAGGGTGGCGGAAGCGACGATGAGGAACAGGCTCACGGCATTCAGCACCGGTGTCGCGCCTTCGCGCATCCGTCCGTACATCATGATCGTCAACGGCGCGTCCGAACCGACCAGCATCAACGTCGTATTGAAATTCTCAAACGACATCAGGAAGGCGATGGCGGCCGAGCCGATCAGCGCGGGCCGCAGATAGGGCAGCGTAATGGTCCGGAGCACCGCCGCATGGGAGGCCCCCAGGTTCAGGGCCGCATCCTCGAGCGTGCGATCGAAACGTTTCAGCCGCGCGCTGATGGTGAGTGTCGCAATCGCCGCGATATAGGAGAACTGCCCCAGCACCACCAGCGGCAGGCCGGGCCGCAGGAAATCGAGCTCCCAGCCGAACAGGTCGCTGCACAGCTCGGCAATGCGGCTGGCGAAGGCGAGGATGGAAATGCCCAGAATCACGCCCGGTATGACCAGCGGCGCGAGCATCACGACCGAAAGGAGGTCCTTGCCGGGAAAGGCGAAGCGTTCCATCAGGAAGGCGTTGGCGGTCCCGATCAGCACCGACAGCGTCGTCACCCAGGCGGCGACGATGCAGCTCGTCCAGATGCTGCCCAGCAGTTCCTGGTCCGCGAACAAACCGACGCGGCCGGTGGCCGCATTGCCCAGGAACCAGTCCAGCGTAAAGCCGTGCCAGGGCGGGGCGGGGG
>DASWFL010000347.1:0-1707 GCA_036394255.1 Steroidobacteraceae bacterium | reverse complement strand
TCCGCCGACCTGGAGAGACTCGATAGCGCCGGCCGCCGCAGAGCCCGCCACCCCGTCACTCAGATCGCCGGCCAGTTGCCGGACCGTGCGCAGGTCGCGCCGGATCAGGTCGTGAACCCATTTCAGCTCTGCGACCATGGCCTCGCCCGCGGTCGGCTGCTGCTCATCTTGATGCATGCGCATGCATGTAGATTATCTCACGGCAACGGCAGCGCCGCTAAACGTTCGCGACCGGGCACACGGCGGAATCCGATCGCTGCCCGATTTCACCCTCCATACGGTTTTGGCGCGCACTCCGGCCTGGCATCATGGCGGCGTCGCCGCCACGCAATCGCTGGCTCCAGGCAGCAGGAGAGGACATCGCCCAATGGACATCGCCAGTTACCAGCACCTCAAGCTCGAGCGGCAGGCTGATGGCATCCTGCTCGTCACACTGAACCGCCCGGATGTGCTGAACGCCGCGGATGAGCGGATGCACCGCGAACTGGCCACGGTCTGGGCGGACATCAGCCGGGACGCCGAAACCAGGGTCGCAGTTGTAACCGGAGCGGGCCGGGCGTTCTCGGCCGGCGGTGACCTCGCCATGGTCGAGCGGCAGATCGGCGACTACGGCCTGGTCACGAACATGCTGTCCGAGATGAGCGACCTGGTCTACAACATGGTCAACTGCGAGAAGCCGATCATCTCGGCCATCAACGGCGTTGCAGTGGGGGCCGGCCTGGTAGTGGCGCTGCTCGCCGATATCAGCATCTGTGCTAGCGACGCCCGCCTCGGTGACGGGCATGTCCGCCTCGGTGTCGCGGCCGGCGACCATGCCGCCATCATCTGGCCGTTGCTGTGCGGCCTGGCCCGCTCGAAGTACTACCTCATGACCGGGGAGATGGTCTCCGGCGAGGAAGCAGAGCGCATTGGCCTGGTGTCAAAGGCGCTGCCAAAGGACGAGGTCCTGGCCGAGGCCATGCGCGTCGCCGCTCAGCTGGCCACCGGACCGCAGCTGGCCATCCGCCTGACCAAGCGCGCGCTGAACGGCTGGATCCGCAGCGCCGGGCCGATCTTCGACCAGTCCGCCGCCTACGAGATGCTCACGTTCATGGGCGAGGACATCAAAGAAGGCCTCGCGTCCCTGCGCGAAAAACGGGCGCCGCAATTTGGTTAGCGCTGGTCGGTAGAGCGGCGCCGCCATCATGACCACGCCTGACATGACGTTCCAGTTGATCGACGGCTTGCAGGCCGCCGAGCACGCAACCGACCTGCAGGCCCTCCACGCTGAGGTTTACGCCGACCTGCCGCAGCAGCGCGACGACAATGCGGCCCTGTTCGCAGACAGCTTCAGGGTCCAGCGCCGCCAGCCCGGATTTGTTCTGGCTGAGGCGCGCCGTGGCGGCTATCTGCTCGGTTATGCGGCCGGAATGCCGCTGCGGCCGTCTACCTCCTGGTGGCGGAACCTGACCACCCCGTTGCCGGACGAGATCACCGCCGAATACCCAGGCCGCACCTTCGCGCTGATCGAGTTGCTGGTCCGCGCGTCATGGCGGCGACAGGGCATCGGTCAAACCCTGCATGACCTGATACTCCGCAACCGGCGGGAGGAACGAGCGACGCTGACCGTATCGCCATCGGCCACCGCGGCGCAAAGCGCCTTCCACAGCTGGGGCTGGCGCAAAATCGCGCGGACGCGCGATCTTGCGAGTCCTGGCTCGGCCGCAC
>DASWFL010000346.1:0-5390 GCA_036394255.1 Steroidobacteraceae bacterium | reverse complement strand
GTGGCCGCTGGCGGTGCGGCCGAGATCGACCGCGCGGTGGCCTCCGGCCGCCGTACTTTCAGCAGTGGGGTCTGGCGGCGCATGGCGCCGCGCGACCGCTTGGCCGTGCTGTCGCGCCTGGCCAGGCTCATCGAGGCGAATGGCGAGCAGCTCTCGCTCCTCGACAGCCTGTCGATGGGCAAGCCGATCCGGGACATGCTCAGCATCGACGTGCCGCAAGCCACGCAGACTTTCAGCTACTTCGCTGAGCTGTCCGACAAGATCGATGGTGCGGTTACATCGACTGCCGCCGAGGCCTTTCACTACATCCTGCGCGAACCGCTGGGCGTGGTGGGCTGTATCGTGCCCTGGAACTACCCGCTGCTGATGGCAGCCTGGAAAGTGGCCCCGGCTCTCGCGGCCGGCAATTCCGTGGTGCTGAAGCCCGCCGAGCAATCCCCGCTGTCCGGACTGCTCCTGGCGCAACTGTTCGTCGAGGCGGGCGGGCCGCCAGGCGTATTCAACGTCGTGAACGGCGTCGGCAATGCGGCGGGCGCGGCGCTCGCCCTGCACAACGACGTCGCCAAGATCGCCTTCACCGGCTCGACGGTCATCGGCAAGCAGATGCTCGTCTATGCCGGCCAATCCAACATGAAGCGGGTGAGTCTGGAGTGTGGCGGCAAATCGCCGCAGATTTTCCTCGCCGATCTCGATGATATGGATCGCGCCGTCAGCTACGCCGTCAACGGCATCTTCGGCAACATGGGTGAGGTCTGCAATGCAGGCTCCCGCCTCCTCATCGACAAGCGCATCGCCGGCGAATTCGTCGCCCGCTTCATCGAACAGGGGCGCAGCGCCTACCGCGCGGGCGACCCGCTCGATCCGGAGACGAATCTCGGTCCACTGGTCACCGCGAAGCAGCGCACGCGGGTCCTGGATTACATCGGCAAGGGCAAGAGTGAGGGCGCCAGACTGGAATTCGGGGGCGATGCGCCATCGCTCCCCGGCTGCTACGTGAACCCCACGTTCTTCTCGGGGGTGCGCAACCAGATGACGATCGCGCGCGAGGAAATCTTCGGCCCGGTGGCCGCAGCCATTGAGTTCGATGGGCTGGATGAAGCGGTGGCGATCGCCAACGATTCGATCTACGGCCTGGCCGCCTCGGTGTGGACGCGCGATCTGCGCCAGGCCCATACGGCGGTGCGCGATCTCGAGGCCGGCGTGATCTGGGTGAACTGCTTCGATCACGGGGACATGACCCAGCCCTTCGGCGGCTACAAGCAATCCGGGCAGGGGCGCGACAAATGCCTGGAGAGCCTGCTCGGCTACACGCAGACCAAATCGGCCTGGATACACCTGGGGTCGGCGGCCACGCCTTCATGAGCACGGCCGATGAACTGCCGGGCATGGCGCCCGACACCCGGATGTCGGCGCGTGACTTTGGCGTGCCGAACGACATGCGGGTGCCGGCCTTCAGCGCGCGCAGCGAATATGTCCCCGAGATCGATCCGGGCTACTGCTTTGACCCCGATACGACCCTGGCCATCCTCGCCGGCTTCGCCTTCAACAGGCGCGTCATGGTGCAGGGCTACCATGGCACCGGAAAATCCACGCACATCGAGCAGATCGCGGCGCGCCTGAACTGGCCGCTGGTGCGGATCAACCTCGACGGCCACGTCAGCCGCATCGATCTGGTGGGCCGGGACGCCATCGTGGTACGGGACGATCATCAGATCACCGAGTTCCGCGAGGGCCTGCTCCCCTGGGCCATCCAGCGGCCTATCGCCCTGAGTTTCGATGAGTACGATGCGGGCCGGCCGGATGTGATGTTTGTCATACAGCGCGTGCTGGAAGCGAGCGGCAAGCTGACGCTGCTCGACCAGAACCGCGTCATCAGCCCGCATCCGTTCTTCCGGCTCTTTGCCACCAGCAACACCATCGGGCTGGGCGATGCCAGCGGGCTGTATCACGGCACCCAGCAGATCAACCAGGGCCAGATGGATCGCTGGTCGATCGTCACGACGCTCAACTACCTGGAGCACGACAAAGAGGCGGCGATCGTGCTCAGCAAGGCGCCCCACTATGACCACGCGGAAGGCCGGCGCACGATCATGGCCATGGTGCGGGTGGCCGACATGACGCGCAATGCCTTCATGAATGGCGACATCTCCACGGTGATGAGTCCGCGCACCGTCATCACCTGGGCGGAGAATGCCGCAATTTTCGCGGACATCGGCCTGGCGTTCCGCGTCAGCTTCCTCAACAAGTGCGACGAACTGGAGCGGCCCGCCGTCGCTGAATTCTTCCAGCGCGCCTTCGGCACGGATCTGCCGGAAGCGGTGACCGGATTGAAGGTCGTGTGAACTTGCCGCCGCCGCAGCGGCGCACTTCGCTCGAGCAGCGCTTTGAGCGTGTGCTGGTCCAGGCGACGCGCGCCCTGGCGGGCGAGCGGGGCTTGAAGGTGGCGTGCGCGGCGCCCGGAGCCGGCGCGCCGGCCAATACGCTGCTGCTTCCTCCGGTACCGTTGCCCCTCACCGCTGAAAGCGCCGCCTGCGCGCGCGGCCGCGCGGACCGGCTGGCGCTGCGGCGGGCCTATTTCAACGAGACCACACACGCCCGCTTTCGCCCCGCCGGTTCACGCGCGCGGGAACTCTACGACGTACTGGAGGACATGCGTTGCCAGTCCCTGGGCGCGCTGGCGATGACCGGTGTGGCGCACAACCTCGAGTCGGCGCTCCTCGATGAGCTCGAGCGCAACGGCACACTGGGCGCACATCTGGCACGCTCTTCCGGCATGGTGCACGCACTGGCGCTGCTGTTCCGGGAGCGGCTGACCACCAGGGCACCGCCCGCGGCCGCCGCGGAACTCGTGTCGCGCTGGCGATCCGAGATCCAGGCTCGTGCCGGAGCGCACCTCGCCCAGCTGACGTCCGCCGTGCACGATCAGACCCGATTCGCCCTGCTGCTGCACGCGCTCGTGCGCGATCTGGACCTGGGCTCCGAGATCGGTGCGCGCGCGCAGCGTCAGCAGCAGGCCGCCACCGACCCGCCGCGTTCCGCGGGCAGCGGATTGGTCCCGGCGCCGGACAGCGACGGTGGCTTGCGCGTCAAGCGTCAGCAGGGTGAGCTCGAGCAGGACGAGTCCTCCATCGCGCCCAAACCGCCGGCCGAATTGCCAGGCAGCCAGGGCCAGGAGGCACAACAGGGCAAGGAACAGAACGATGACGGCGAACGCCTGGCGCGCGTGCCGCTGCATGACGACTCCGACAACCCAAATCGCCACTACCGTATCTTTACCAGGGCCCACGACGAAGTCGTGGACGCCGCGAGCCTGTGTGACAAGGCCGAACTGGAGCGGCTGCGCGCCCAGCTGAACTTCGAGGCCCGCAGTCTGCAGGGCGCCGTGGCCCGCCTGGCCCATCGCCTCGAACGACTGCTGCGTGCCCAGCAGCTGCGGCGCTGGCATTTCGACCTCGAAGAGGGCGTGCTCGACGCGGCGCGACTGACCCGCGTCATCGTCGAGCCGCTGGCCCCGTTGTCCTTCAAGGAGGAGCAGGAGACCGACTTCAGGGACACGGTCGTCACGCTGCTGCTCGACAACTCCGGATCGATGCGGGGCCGGCCCGTCATGCTGGCGGCGGTGTGCGCGGATGTGCTGGCCCGCACGCTGGAGCGCTGCGGCGTCAAGGTGGAGATCCTCGGCTTCACCACCAGGGCCTGGCAGGGCGGCCAGTCGCGCGCGGACTGGCTGCGAACCGGCGCGGGTGCAAATCCCGGGCGGCTCAGCGACCTGCGGCACATCGTCTACAAGTCGGCCGACGCTCCCTGGCGGCGCGCGCGGGAACATCTCGGGCTCATGCTGCGCGAAGACCTGCTGAAGGAGAACATCGACGGCGAGGCGCTGCTGTGGGCTCACGAGCGCCTGCTGTCCCACAGCGAGGCGCGGAAGATCCTGATGGTCATTTCGGATGGGGTGCCGCTCGATGAGGCCACGCTATCCGCCAATCCCGGCAGCTATCTCGAGCAGCACCTGCGCAACGTGGTGAAGTGGATCGAGCAACGCTCCAGCGTCGAACTGGTCGCCATCGGCATCGGTCACGAAGTGAGCGATTTTTATCGACGTGCGGTCACGATCGCCAGTGTCGACAATCTGGGCGCCACGATGATCGAGCAGCTGGCGTGGTTGTTTGCCGGCCAGCGCACTCCCGCTGTAGGATCGCGCGGCGCGCGTCGGCGTGCCGGAGGTGCAAGGTGAGTGTAGCCCGCTACTTTGGCAGCTGCCTGTGCGGCGAGTGCGCCTATGAAGTGCACGGGCCGCTGCGCAACATTATTGCCTGCCATTGCACGCAGTGCCGGAAGCAGACCGGGCATTTCATGGCGGCAACCAGTGCGCAGTGGCGGGATTTCCGGCTGATCCGCGACACGCCGTTGCAGTGGTACCGCGCCTCGGCGCAGGCCGAACGGGGTTTCTGCGCCAAGTGCGGCTCGACGCTGTTCTGGCGCGCGGATGGCGGGGAGGAGATCTCGATTGCCGCGGGCACGCTCGATGGGCCGACCGGCCTCCAGATCGAGGGGCACATATTCTGCGCCAACCAGGGCGACTACTACCGCATCCCGGACGAGGGCTATCGACACGCCCAGTGGGAATGAGGCGCGCGTGACTCCAGCGGCGGCAAGCTTGCCGACATCGGGCATGATGCTGGCCGCGGTGCTCAGGGGACATGGCGATTTCGGGCAAATCGAGCTGCGCACGGTGCCCATTCCGGCGCCGGGGAGCGGCGAGGTGCTGGTACGCATCGCGGCTGCCGCCGTCAACAACACCGACATCAACACGCGCATCGGCTGGTACTCGCGCGCCGCGGCGGAAGACAGCGGCGCGACCAGAGCCGACGCAGCGGCTCCGCTGGCTGACAGCGCGTGGCGCGGCACCGCCTTCCAGTTTCCGCGCATCCAGGGTGCGGATGCCTGCGGCCACATTACGGCAGTGGGCGCCGGCGTCGCGGCCTCGCGGATTGGCGAGCGGGTCCTGATTGATCCCATCCTGCGCGGGCAGCGCGCAGATGGTGCCGACGCCGGCTACTTTGGCGCCGACCGGGACGGCGCCTTCGCCCAGTTCGCCACCGTACCGGCCGCGAACGCCTGCCGGGTGACCAGCGAGCGTTCCGACATCGAGCTGGCGAGTTTCCCCTGCTCGTATCTGGCCGCCGAGCACATGTTGTCGAGAGCCGCTGTCGCGCAAGCCGACACCATCGTGATCACCGGCGCCTCGGGCGGGGTGGGCTCGGCCGCGGTTCAGCTCGGGCGGCGCCGCAAGGCGCGGGTGATCGCCCTCGCCGGCGTCGGGAAAGAGGCGGTGCTGCGCGAACTGGGCGCCGAGCGCGTCACCCGCGCCTTGCGGCGCCGCCCGAGCT
>DASWFL010000345.1:0-8477 GCA_036394255.1 Steroidobacteraceae bacterium | reverse complement strand
GCCCTGAGCGGGGCCTGCCGCGAGGCCTGGGGCATGACCGCGTTTCAGGCGCGCATGCTGTGGCGAATGCTGGCGGGGGAGGTCTCCGTCAAGAATCTGGGTGGGCCGATTGCCATAGCCCAGATGGCGGGCGACGCGGCTGCGGCCGGCATCGGGCAATTCCTGCAGTTACTGGTGGTGATCAGTCTGCTGCTTGGTTTCATGAACCTGCTGCCCATACCGATACTCGATGGCGGGCAGATCGTGATGCAGGCGATTGAATGGCTCAAGGGCAGCCCGCTGTCCGAGCGGGTACAGATCGTGGGGCAGCAGCTGGGCATCGTGCTTGTGGTGCTGCTGCTGGGCATCGCCCTGTACAACGATATCTCACGACAGTTTGGTTGACACCCCCTTAGGTAACGGCAGTTGCGCATGAATTATCGCGCGGGTTTCACGGCGCTCGTCCTGCTTGTGTGCGCCGCCGCCGCACCTGCGCCGCAGGCGCAGCAGGCGCAACCGGCGCAAAAGTCGGAACCGCCGCAATCGGCGCAACCGGCGCCGCCGCCGCAAGTGCCGCCGGCGCCACCGGTCCTGCCAGTACCGCAGGCGCCACTGGCCCTGCAGCTGCCGCAGGCGGTGGCCGGTGCCTTTACGGTCAGTGACATCAAGGTCGAGGGCCTGCAGCGCATCTCCGAGGGCACGGTATTCAACTACCTGCCGGTCAACATCGGCGATCAGCTGACGCCGCAGCGGCTGCGCGAAGCGCTGCGCGCGCTGTACGCCACGGGATTTTTCCGCGATGTCGAACTCAGTCGCGACGGCAACACGCTGTTGATCTCCGTGCTCGAGCGGCCTTCGCTCGAGAGCGTGGAGATCAAGGGCAACAAGGATATCAAGACCGAGGATCTGCAGAAGTCGCTCCGTAACGTCGGCCTGGCCGCGGGCAAGACCTTCAACCGCTCGACGCTGGAGGAGGTGACGCAATACCTCACCGACCAGTACTACAGCCGCGGCAAGTACGCCGTGACGATTGATTCCAAGGTGGAGGACCTCGCCAACAACCGCGTGCGCGTGAACCTCGATATCAAGGAGGGGAACCGCGCCAAGATCCGCCAGATCAACATCGTGGGCAATACGGTGTTCAAGGCCAAGGACATCCTCGAGACCCTGACGCTGAAGACCCCGAACTGGACCTCCTGGTACAAGCAGAGTGACCGCTACTCGCGCGAATCGCTCCAGGGAGACCTGGAGAAGATCCAGACCTACTACCAGGATCGCGGCTACGCCAATGCGCGCATCGATTCGGTGCAGGTCGCCATCTCGCCCGACAAGAGCGATGTGTTCATCACCGCCAACATCACTGAAGGGGTGGTCTACAGGATCTCCAGCGTCAAGCTCGCGGGCAACCTGGTGGTGCCCGAAGCGCAGCTGAAGTACCTGGTGCTCATAGCGCCGGGGCAGATTTACTCGCAAAAAGTCATATCCAGCACGCAGGAGCTGATCAAGAACCGGCTGGGCGCGGAAGGTTTCTATTTCGCCAAGGTCGAGCCGGTGCCGACGATCGACGAGGCCAAGCGTGAGGTGGCCCTCTCGCTGTTCGTCAATCCGGGCAACCGTGTGTATGTGCGCGAGATCAGCTTCAAGGGTACGACGCGCAGCAATGACGACACCCTGCGGCGCGAGGTGCGCCAGCTCGAGGGCGCCTTGCTGTCCAACGTGGCCCTCGAGCGCTCCAAGCAGCGCCTCGAGCAGCAGCCCTTCGTCGAGTCCGCCGAGTACGAGGCCAACCCGGTGCCGGGCTCGCCCGACCTCGTCGATGTCGTGTTCACCGTCAAGGAGCGCGCGAGCGCCAGCATCAGCGGCGGCATCGGCTATTCCGCCTCGCAGAAATTCATGCTCAACGGCAGCTTCCAGGACAGCGATTTCATGGGCAGCGGCGACAGTGTCGCGCTGCAGCTCGATTCCGGGCTCTACAACAAGCTCTACAGCTTTTCCCACACCAACCCGTACCTCACCATCGATGGCATTTCGCGCACCGTTTCGCTGAGTTACCGCAATTCGACCCAGTTCGTCTCGACCTCATCGAATTTCAAGTCGCAGAATGTCGCCGTCGGTCTCAACTACGGTATTCCGATCTCCGAGTTCCAGCGTCTGAGCGCCGGCGTGTCCCTGCAGCGCGTGGACCTGCTGACCTACCAGGGCAGCAGCGCGCAGCAGGCGGTCGACTGGGTGCAGGTGAACGGCCATCCCTATGACCGGGTGCTGCTGTCCACGGTGGTGCTCGGCGACGGCACCGCGGTGACCACCGCCACCACCCTGTACGGCAGCAAGTTCAGCACCCTGGAGATGAATCTGGGATGGCTCTTTGAATCGCGCAACCGCGGGCTGTTCGCCGATCGCGGCCAGCGTCATACGCTGGGCGTGAACTTCGTGCCCAGCGGCAAGGTGCGCTACTACGTCGCGAGCTACGAGGGCACGGTGTACGTGCCGCTGATCCTGCGCACCACGCTGTCCCTGGGCGTGGACGTGGCCTATGGCAACAGCCTCGGCGGCACCACCGCGCTCCCGCCGTACAAGCGCTTCTACGGCGGCGGACCGGACACGGTGCGCGGCTATACCGAGAGTTCGTTGGGCCCCGTGGACAGCAACGGCAACCCGTACGGGGGCAATCTGCTGACCACGGCGCGTGCCGAGCTGATCCTGCCGTTGCCGGCGAAATGGCAGACCAGCGCCCGCGCGGCGTTGTTTTTCGACTACGGCAACGTGTTTTCCACCGATAAGGTCAAATACGTCGGCCGCGACCTGACGACCCCGGTGGACTACAAATTCAAGTATGATCAGCTCAAGAAGTCGGTCGGAGTCTCGGTGCAGTGGCTGGCTCCCTCGCTCGGCGTGTTCCGCTTCAGCTACGGCATACCGCTGAACAAGTACGCCGGGGACGCAGTGCATTTTGCCGACCGCACCGAGACCTTCCAGTTTACGATTGGCGGTTCCTATTAGAGTCCTTGTACAACCATCCGGCGGTGCGCGGTGCCCGCCCTTTTCGGGAGCAAAGCAGTGAAGCGTTCGTGGATTGTTTCAGTCGCAGGAATATTGATGAGCGCGGCGGCGATGGGGCCGGCCAACGCCGAGATCAGAATTGGCGTGGTCAATGCGACCAAGCTGATGCAGGAGGCGCCGCAGGCCAAGGTCGTCACGGAGGCGCTGCGCAGCGAGTTTGCGGGCAAGCAGCGCGAGCTGAGCGCGCAGCAGGCGGCGCTGAAGGCCAAGCAGGAGAAGTATGAGAAGGACGGCCCCACCATGAGCGCCGAGCAGCGCCAGAAGGCGGAAAAGGAGCTGCGTGACGGCAACCGCGACTATTCGCAGAAGCTGAACGACGTGCAGGAAGACTTCAATACCCGCCAGAACGAGGAACTCTCGCGCCTGCAGAGTGCGATCGTTGCTGAGGTCCAGAGCTATGCGCTGTCGCAGAAATTTGACCTCGTGCTGACCGACGGCGTGATCTACGCGACCAACTCGCTGGACATCACGGCGGCAGTGCTGGCGGGGCTCCAGGCCCGGGCCGCCGCCGCGCCACCGGCAGGGCCGCCGGCAGCGCCGGCACCCAAGCCGGCCGCGCCGGCCCCGACTACCAGCAAGTAAGGGCGGATCCGCCGGAGCCGCCGATGAGCTTCGCGTTGGGCGAGCTGGCGGTGCGCTTTGGCTGCGAGCTGCGTGGCGATCCGGAGCTGCGTGTGGAGCGCGTGGCCACGCTCGCCGAGGCCGGCCCGGGCGATCTGGGCTTTCTCGCCAATCCACACTACCGCCCACAGCTGGCGGCGACCCGCGCTACCGTGGTCGTGATCGATGCGGCCAACGCCGCGCTCAGTCCGGTCGCTGCCCTGGTCAACGCGAACCCCTACGCGACCTACGCGCGCATGGCGGCGCTCCTGCATCCGCAGCCAACTTTTGCCGCTGGTGCTCATCCCAGCGCGGTGATTGATCCTGGCGCGCACATCGCCGCGAGCGCCAGCATCGGCGCCGGGGCCGTGATCGGGCGGGGCGCGCTGATCGGCGAGCGCACGCGCATCGGACCGGGTTGCCTCGTCGGTGACGGGGTCGCCATCGGGGCCGATAGCCTCCTGCACGCGGGCGTGACCGTGATCGCCGCGGCGCAGCTGGGTGAGCGGGCGCACATTCATCCCGGCGTGGTCATCGGGTCGGACGGGTTTGGCTTTGCAGCGGACGGCGGCGGCTGGACCAAGGTGCCGCAGCTCGGCGGCGTGCGCATCGGCGCTGACGTCGAGATCGGTGCCAATACGACGATCGATCGCGGCGCCATCGGCGACACCGTCATCGAGGCGGGGGCCAAGCTGGATAACCAGATCCAGGTCGGCCACAACGTCTACATCGGTGCGCACACGGTGATCGCCGCCTGCGTGGGCATATCGGGCAGTACCCGGATCGGCGCGCGCTGCATGATCGCCGGGGCAGTCGGTATCGTCGGCCATCTGGACATCTGCGATGATGTGGTGGTGACCGGCCTGTCGATGGTGTCGCATTCGATCACCGCGCCTGGGGTCTATTCAGGCGGGATTCCAGCTGAGCCGGCGGCGCTCTGGCGGCGGCTGGTGGGCCGCTTCAAGCGCCTCGATGCGCTGGCCGAGCGGGTGAGGCGGCTGGAGCGCAGCAACAAACAGGGGCCCTAAGCGATGAATGAACCGGTGCAGCTCGACATCCACGCCGTACTGAAACGGCTCCCACACCGCTATCCCTTTCTGCTGGTCGACCGCGTGCTCGAATGCGTGCCGGGCAAGAGCATCCGCGCACTCAAGAACGTCACCGTCAATGAACCCTATTTTCCGGGCCACTTCCCGCATCGGCCGGTCATGCCGGGTGTGATCATCATCGAGGCCCTGGCGCAGGCGGCCGGTATCCTGGCCTTCGTCACGGCCGGAGTCTTTCCGGATGAGAACTCGGTGTTCTATTTTGTCGGTATCGACAAGGCGCGGTTTCGCCGGCCGGTCGAACCCGGGGATCAGCTCATCCTGACCGCCAAGCTGGAGCGGAATCTGCGTGGCATCTGGCGCCTGTCGACGCGCGCCACCGTCGATGACGCCGAGGCCGCCGCCGCCGAGCTCATGCTGGCGCCCGGCATTGCCAACGCCGCGGCGGCTGAGCCGGGCCCATGATCGACGCGCACGCGGTGGTCTCGCCGCAGGCCGAACTCGCCGCCGACGTCCAGGTCGGCCCCTTCTCGGTCATCGGACCGGGCGTGCGCATCGGGCCGCGTACCCGCGTCGGTCCGCACGTGGTCATCACCGGCCTGACGACGATCGGTGCCGACAACCAGTTCTTCCAGTTCGCCTCGATCGGTGACGCGCCGCAGGACAAGAAATACAAGGGTGAGCCGACGCGGCTGCAGATCGGCGAGCGGAACGTGTTCCGGGAGTGCTGCACCGTCAATCGCGGCACCGCTCACGACGAGGGCGTCACGCGGGTCGGCGACGACAACCTGCTCATGGCCTATACCCACGTCGCGCACGACTGCAGGCTGGGCAACCGTATCGTCATGGCCAACTGTGCGACGCTCGGCGGCCATGTGCAGCTGGGCGACTGGGTGGTCATGGGCGGGCTGGCCGCGATCCACCAGTTCTGCAAGATTGGTGCGCACGCCTTCATCGCCAACAATGCGGCCGTGACGCGCGATGTGCCGCCCTACGTGATGGCGGTCGGCCAGCCGGCGGCGCCGCATTCCGTGAACAGCGAGGGCCTGAAGCGACGCGATTTCAGTGCCGGGCAGATCCGCAATATCCGCGAGGCCTACCGCACGCTGTATCGGCGCGACCTGCCGCTGGCCGAAGCGGTGACCGCGCTCACGGCGCAGGCGGCCAGCCAGCCGGAGATCCGCCCGCTCGTCGAGTTCATCGCCGGCTCGACCCGCAGCCTGATACGCTGAAGGCATGGTGCCCCTCAGCGCTGTGGCCGTGCGCGCGCCGCGTCTCGGTGTCGTGGCCGGAGAGACTTCCGGCGACCAGCTGGGTGCAGCACTCATCGATTCCCTGCGGGCGCGCTGCGCGGACATCGAGGTCCGCGGAGTCTGCGGGCCGCTGATGCGTGCCGCCGGTTGCGAGCCCCTGGCCGATGCGCACGAACTGGCCGTCATGGGGCTGGTGGAGGTCGTGGCACACCTGCCGCGGCTCCTGCGCCTGCGGTGGCAACTGCGTCGCCAGTTCCTGGACTGGCAGCCGGATGCCTTCATTGGCATCGACGCGCCGGAGTTCAACCTCGGGCTGGCCAGGCAGCTGCATGGGCGCGGCCTGAAGACGGTGCAGTACGTGAGTCCTCAGGTCTGGGCCTGGCGCGAGCGCCGGGTGCGGCGCATCGCGGCCGCCTGCGACCTGCTGCTGTGCCTGCTGCCCTTCGAGCCGCAGTTCTACGCCCGGCACGGGGCGCAGGCCCGATTCGTCGGCCACCCGCTCGCCGATCAGGTTCCGCTCGAACCCGATCGTGCCGGGGCGCGGCGGCAGCTGGGACTGGGGGCCGAGGCGATCGTGGTGGCGCTGCTCCCCGGAAGCCGTGCCGGCGAAGTGAGCCGGCTGGGACCGGATTTCATCGCAGCCGCGCAGGTGCTGGCCGCCCGGAGGCCAGGGCTGGAGTTCATCGCGCCCATGGCTTCGGCCCGGACGCGAGATCTGTTTGCCGCCAGCATCGCGGCGGCGCGCCTTGATGCAGCGCAGGGCCCGCGGGCGCTGCACATCCGCCTGCTCGACGGCCAGGCGCGGCTCGCGCTGCAGGCCGCTGATGCGGCAGTGGTCGCCTCCGGCACCGCGAGCCTCGAGGCCTTGCTGTGCCGTTGCCCCATGGTGGTGGCCTATCGGCTGGGAGCGGCGACCGCCTTCCTGCTGCGGGTCCTGCGCCTGGTGCGCCTGCCGTATTTTTCGCTGCCCAATCTGCTCGCGGCGGAAAAACTCGTGCCGGAGTTCTTCCAGGAGGCGGTCAGCGGGCCCGCGCTGGCCGCGGCGCTCGAGGCCCAGCTCGCCGATGAGCCGCGGCGCGCGCTGCTGCGGGAGCGGTTCCGCGCCATTCATGTCGGGCTCCGTTGCGGCGGCGCGGCCCAGGCCGCCGACGCGGTGCTCAGGCTCATCGGCCGCGCCTGATGGTGCGAGCGCTGCTGGCCGGTGTGGACGAAGCCGGACGCGGACCGCTGGCCGGGCCTGTCGTCGCGGCCGCGGTGATCCTGGATGCCGATCGCCCCATTGCGGGCCTGCGCGATTCCAAGCGCCTCAGTCCGCTGCGACGCCGCGAACTTGCCGTGCTGATTCATGAACGCGCCGTCGCCTTTGGGCTGGGCGAGGCGCTGCCCGCGGAGATCGATGCGCTCAATATCCTGCAGGCGACGTTGCTGGCGATGCGCCGCGCCCTGCAGGCCCTGGCCGTGCGCCCGATACACATCATCATTGACGGGAATAAAGCGCCACAGCTTGCTGATCTGTTTGGAGATTGCTGCATCGAGACTCTGGTTGGAGGGGATGATCGGGTGCCCGCGATCAGTGCGGCCTCGATCCTGGCGAAGACCTACCGGGATGCGCACATGACCGAGCTCGACGCGCGCTTTCCCGGCTATGGATTCGCCCAGCACTACGGTTACCCGACCGCCGCCCACGTTGCAGCGCTCCGCCGACTCGGACCCTGTCCCATACATCGACGCAGTTTCGCTCCGGTAAGATCCTGCTACCCATGACGGCCTCTTTCGTACACCTGCGCCTGCACACCGAGTATTCGCTGGTGGACAGCGTGGTGCGCGTGGATGGGCTGGTGGAGGCCGTGGCGGCGGCGGGCATGCCGGCGGTCGCGGTGACCGACCAGGACAATCTCTTCGCCATGGTGAAGTTCTATCGCGCAGCGCTCGCGCGCGGCGTGCAACCCATCATCGGGGTCGACCTGCAGCTGCGCGAAGGGAGCGATCCGCAGGGTCCCTCGCGCCTCACGCTGCTGTGCCAGGACCTCGACGGGTACCGCAATCTCACGCGCCTGGTGTCCCGGGCCTGGCTGGAGGGACAGTCGAAGGGGCAGCCGCTCATCGAGCGGGCCTGGCTGAGCCCGGCGACGACGGCGGGACTGATCGCCCTGTCCTGCGCCCAGGGCGGAGACATCGGCCGCCTGCTGCTGCAGGGGCGCACGGCGCAGGCCGACCTGGCACTGGATGCCTGGCTGGGGTTGTTCGGGGATCGCTACTACCTCGAGGTGCAGCGGATCGGCGCGCCCGGGGAGGAGCTCCACGTGCCGGCGGTGTTGTCCCTGGCGGCGCGGCGCGGGGTGCCGGCGGTCGCAACCAACGACGTGCGCTTTCTCGAGGCGGGCGAATTCGAGGCGCACGAGGCGCGCGTCTGCATCCGCGAGGGCGCCTTGCTGGCCGATGCGGCCCGGCTGCGCCGCTACACGACGCAGCAGTTCCTGCGCACGCCCGAGCAGATGCGCGCGCTGTTTCCGGAGGCGCCCGAGCTGCTCGCCAACAG
>DASWFL010000344.1:0-5621 GCA_036394255.1 Steroidobacteraceae bacterium | reverse complement strand
GAGCGCCGTGCCGACCCCCGACTTCGTGGTGCTGCGCCAGGGCGCGGATCTGGAGGTGGCGCTCGCGCGGCTGGGCCTGCCCATGATCGTCAAGCCCGCCTCGCAGGGGTCGAGTGTAGGCATGACGCGCGTGGAACGGGCCGCCGATCTGAAGGCGGCCTGGCAGGCCGCCACGCAGCTCGAGCCGGTCGCCTTCGCCGAACCCTGGATCACGGGAGGCGAGTACACCGTGGGGATCCTGCAGGGTGAGGCGCTGCCGTCGATCCGCATCGAGACGCCGCGGGCGTTCTACGACTACGAGGCGAAGTACCTGCGCAATGACACGCGCTACTTCTGTCCTGCCGGACTCCGTCCCCAGGCCGAACAGCAGCTGTCGGAACTGGCGCTCGCCGCCTTCGAGGCCTGCGGAGCGGAGGGCTGGGGCCGCGCCGATTTCATGATGGACCAGGGGGGCCAGCCCCTGCTGCTCGAGATCAACACCGTGCCGGGCATGACCGATCACAGCCTGGTGCCGATGGCGGCCCGCACGGCCGGCATCGACTTCGAGGAGCTGGCCTGGCGCGTGCTGGAGACCAGCCTGGTGCGCACGCCATGCTGAACCGCCGTCGCAGTAACCGGCGCCGCGGCGGTGGTCTCGAGCGCTGGCAGCTGCCCGCCCTGCCGTGGCGCCGGCTCGCGCTCATCGGTGCCGGCACGCTGGCGATGCTGGCCGCTGCAGCGCCGCTCCTGCTGCTGGGCAACCAGCCGATCGAGCACATCCAGGTGGACGGTCAATTCCAGCACCTCACGGCCCTCGATGTGGAGCGCGCCGTGCGCGAGCAGCTCCACGGCGCAGGGCTGCTGAGCGTGCGACTGGACGACGTGCGCCGCTCGCTCCGACTGCTGCCCTGGGTCGAATCGGCGACCGTGCAGCGCAGCTGGCCGCGCAGCCTGCTGGTGCGCGTCACCGAGCAGCAGGCGGTCGCGCGCTGGAACGACGCCGATCTCGTCAACGCGCGTGGCGATCGCTTCGCCAGCGGTGCGCACTTCGTGCCGCCCGAGTTGCCGCAGCTCAGCGGACCCAATGGCAGCGCCGCAGAAGTCGTGCAGCGCTTTCTCGCGCTGCAGGGCCGGGTGGTGGAAGCCGGCCTGCGCCTGGCCGCGCTCCGGCTCGATGCACGCGGCGCGTGGGAATTGCAGCTGGACAACGGCGTGGTGGTACGCGTCGGGCGCAAGCAGGTCGAGGAGCGCTGGGCACGCTTCCTCGCCGTGGCGCTGCGCATGATCAGCCAGCGCGCCGCCGACATCGCCTACGTGGACATGCGCTATAGCAACGGTTTTGCCATCGGCTGGCGCGGCGGATCGACGCGGCTGGCCACGAGCGAGCGGTCAGGGAAGGGAAAGGCCGATGGCTAAGCGCGCCGATCGGACCGTGGTGGTGGGACTGGACGTGGGCACTTCCAAGGTGGTGGCGCTGGTCGGCGAACTCAACGTGGACGGGACCATTGAGATCATCGGCCTGGGCTCGCAGCCCTCGCGCGGACTGAAGAAGGGCGTGGTGGTCAACATCGAATCGACCGTGCAGTCCATCCAGCGCGCGATCGAGGAGGCCGAGCTGATGGCCGGCTGCGAGATCAACGCGGTCTACGCCGGCATTGCCGGCAGCCACATCCGCAGCCTCAATTCGCACGGTGTGGTCGGGATCCGCGATCGCGAGGTCACGCAGGCGGACGTCGAGCACGTGATCGAGGCGGCCAAGGCGGTGGCCATTCCCGCCGACCAGCGCATCCTGCACGTGCTGCCGCAGGAATTCATCATCGACGGCCAGGAGGGGATCCGCGATCCGATCGGCATGAGCGGGGTCCGGCTCGAGGCCAAGGTGCACATCGTCACCGGCGCCGACAGCGCCGCGCAGAACATCATCAAGTGCGTGCAGCGCTGCGGCCTGGTGGTCGAGGACATCGTCCTCGAGCAGCTCGCCTCCAGCTACGCCGTCCTCACCGACGACGAGAAGGAACTCGGCGTCTGCATCGTGGACGTCGGCGGCGGCACCACCGACATCGCCGTGTTCTCCAGCGGCGCGATCCGCCACACGGCGGTGATCCCCATCGCCGGCGACCAGGTCACCAACGACATCGCGGTCTCGATGCGCACGCCGACACAGTACGCCGAGGACATCAAGGTGCGCTTCGCCTGCGCGCTCTCACAGCTCGCCAACCCGGACGAGAGCATCGAGGTGCCGAGCGTCGGGGACCGGCCGCCGCGGCGCCTGGCGCGCCAGACGCTCGCCGAAGTGGTCGAGCCGCGCTACGAGGAACTGTTCAATCTGATCCGCGAGGAATTGCGGCGGAGCGGATTTGAGGAAGTCATCGCGGCCGGCGTCGTGCTCACGGGCGGGAGCGCCCGCATGGAAGGCGCCATCGAACTGGCCGAGGAGATCTTCCACGTGCCGGTGCGCTTAGGGGTACCGAGCCAGGTCCGCGGGCTCGCCGACGCCGTGCAGAACCCGATCTACTCGACCGCCGTCGGCCTGCTGCTGTACGCGCGCGAGAACGTGGCGCCCGCGGCGCGCGGCGCGCTGCTCGGCAGCGGCATGGGCGGCGCGCTCAACCGCATGAAGAGCTGGTTTCAGGGACATTTCTGATTTTCGATCGTTCAACCGACCAATACGGGAGCTGACACTCATGTTCGAACTCATGGACTCATACAGCCAGAGCGCTGTGATCAAGGTCATAGGCGTGGGCGGCGGCGGTGGCAACGCCGTCACCCACATGGTAGCCACGGGCATCGAAGGCGTGGATTTCATCTGCATCAATACCGACGCGCAGGCGCTCAAGGCCTCCAAGGTCAAGACGTCGCTGCAGATCGGCAGCAGCATCACCAAGGGACTCGGGGCCGGCGCCGACCCCGAGATTGGCCGCCAGGCGGCGGTGGAGGATCGCGACCGCATCATTGAGATGATCACCGGCTGCGACATGCTGTTCATCACGGCCGGCATGGGCGGGGGCACGGGCACGGGCGCCGCCCCGGTCGTCGCGCAGATGGCGCGCGAGCTGGGCATCCTCACGGTCGCCGTGGTCACCCGTCCGTTTCAGATGGAGGGCAACAAGCGTTCGATGGTGGCCGACCACGGCATCGCGGAGCTGACCAAGAACGTCGATTCGCTGATCACCATCCCCAACCAGAAGCTGCTGACCGTGCTGGGGCCGACGACCACGCTGCTCGACGCCTTCAAGGCCGCCAACCAGGTGCTGCAGGGCGCGGTGCAGGGCATCGCCGAGCTGATCACCCGCCCGGGCCTGATCAACGTCGACTTCGCCGACGTGCGCACCGTGATGTCCGAGACCGGCATGGCCATGATGGGGAGCGGTGTGGCCACGGGCGAGACCCGCGCGCGCGCCGCGGCCGAGGCCGCCGTGTCTTCGCCGCTGCTCGAGGACATCAATCTGTCCGGTGCCAATGGCATCCTCGTCAACGTCACCGCCGGGCTCGATCTGGCGATCGGTGAATTCGAGGAGGTCGGGCGCATCATCAAGGACTTCGCCTCGGAGAACGCCACGGTCGTGGTCGGTACGGTCATCGATCCGGAGATGACCAGCGAAATCCGCGTCACGGTGGTCGCCACCGGCCTGGGGCGCCAGTCGATCCCTCGCGGCATGGTGTCCTCGGGGCGCGATGCCGGCCAGGTCGGGCGCGATTTTAGCCAGGTCGGGCGCGAAGTCGGCCACGGCGGTCGCGAGCTGCCGCCGATGCGGATCGTCAACCGGCGCGAGGCGCTGACGGCCCGCGACTACCTGGCGCTGGACAAGCCGACCATCCAGCGCCAGCGCGCGGTGGGTGACGGGTTGCGTGCCGAGCCGGCAGCGAGTGAGGAACTGCTGGATATACCGGCCTTCCTGCGCCGCCAGGCCGACTGAGGATCAGCTCCCACCCGCAGGAGCGCGGCACCCCGCCGCCGCGTGCCTGTGGTACGGTAACGCCCATGGTTGGGCAGCGCACGATCCGCAACAGCATCCGTGCCACCGGGGTGGGGATGCACACCGGCCGCAAGGTTCTTATGACAGTGCGGCCGGCGGCGCCGGACGCCGGCATCGTGTTCCAGCGCACCGATCTGCCCGGAGCGGCGGACATTCCGGCGCGCGCGGCCAACGTCGGCGAGACCACGCTCGGTACCACGCTGGGTCACGGCGATGCGCGGGTCTCGACCGTCGAGCATCTGCTGTCGGCCTTCGCCGGACTCGGCATCGACAACGCCCGCGTCGAACTCAACGCGCCCGAGGTCCCGATCATGGACGGCAGCGCCGGTCCCTTCGTGTTCCTGCTGCAATCGGCGGGCATCGAGGAGCAGCCGGTCCCGAAGCGCTTCACGCGCGTCTTGCGCACGGTGCGCGTCGAGGACGGCGACAAGTGGGCGCAGTTTGATCCCTACGAGGGCTTCAAGGTCAATTTCGAAATCGAATTCGACCATCCGATCTTCAAGCGGCGCATGCAGCGCGCGACGATGGATTTTTCCACCACGGCGTTCCTCAAGGAAATCAGCCGCGCGCGCACCTTCGGTTTCATGCGTGATCTGGAGATGCTGCGCTCGCGCAACCTGGCGCTGGGCGGCACGCTCGACAACGCCATCGTGCTCGACGATTCGGGCGTGCTCAACGAGGGCGGGCTCCGCTACGAGGACGAATTCGTCAAGCACAAGATTCTCGACGCGATCGGGGACCTGTACCTGCTCGGACACAGCCTGATCGGCGAATTCAGCGGCCACAAATCCGGTCACGCGCTCAACAACCGCCTGCTGCGCGCGCTGCAGGCCGACAGCCTGGCCTGGGAGGAAGTCGTGTTCGAGCGGCCCGACCAGGCGCCCATCTCCTACGTGCAGGCGCTGTCCATCCCCGCGACGGCGCTCGCTTCCTAGCCAAATTGCCGCTCCCGGGCCTCAGCGGGCAGCGGGCGCCACCCGCACGGTGATTTTGACAATATCCGGCTGGCGCGCGCGGATCTGCTGTTCCAGTTCGGCCAGAGCGAAGCGCACCCGGGCGCTCCAGGCCGCCGAGGTGGTGAGCACGGTGAGCTCCGGCCCCTTCTGCACGGCGTAGACCAGCTGGCCGCGCAGCTCGGCTGGCAGGGCCTCTGCGAGCCAATCCAGCCACTGTCGCTGGGCGCCCAATTTGCGCTCCAGATCGTGCAGCCAGCCCTGTTTTTTCATAATGCTGTCAAGGCTTTGCGCTCGCCCACGCCAGCGGGCGCCGGGTGCGCGAAAGGCCGACTTATTGCGCTTTTCCGGCAATGATTTCTTGTCTTGAGGGGTCTTCTTGGGCATAGTTCTTCGCACTGATCGAGGGCAGACCCGCCGGGGGGGCGGGGAAGCTAAGCCGCAGATTCACCGCCGGAGCGCCATGATAGCTGGGTTGCAAGACCGCGACTTTGAGGCCCTGGCAGGCGCCAGCGGCTCCTGGCTGGCTGCATGAACCTCATTTTCTTTTCCCGCAGTCAGGGGAAGGCGCGGCATCTCAATCTCTCTCATCCGGTGACGCTGACGCTGGTCAGCCTCGTGGCCGTGGCCGTGCTGGCTGGCATATTCGTGGCCGGCGTCAAGATTGGTGTCCGCGGCGTCAGTCTCGGTGTCGGCGGTGGACCGGACGCAC
>DASWFL010000343.1:0-2992 GCA_036394255.1 Steroidobacteraceae bacterium | reverse complement strand
GATACAGTGCAGCAGGCAATCGAAAGCCGAAGCGCCCCGGTCCGCGCCCCCGGAGCCTGCGTGCCACCAATAATTGACCAGGACATTGACCGCCTCCAGCGACTCGACGTTGTGCCACCACAGCGGAGGAATGAACAGCGCGTCCCCGGGGCCCAGCTCGGCCACCTGCGCCGCAGCCAGGGCCGTGCGGAACTTCGGAAAGCGTTGAAAGTCAGGGGCGTTGAGTTCAACCAGGCTGAGCGGCGCGCCGGTCGGCGCAAAATCCAGCGGTCCGACGTAGAGATTGGCGATCTGCTCGGGTGGAAACAGCGTGAAGCGCCGCCGGCCGCAGATGACGCAGGCCATATTGCACCACTCATCGACGTGGGTCGGCGTGATGAGTGCATTGCCCAGCCAGATTCTGGGCAGCACGGACTCGGCAAGCAGCGTCAGGCGATTCTCGCTGCCGAAACCGGGCATGCAGTCACTGATCAGCGCACTCTGCGCCGCCACTGCCGGTGGCCGCGGGAACGCTGCATACCGCAACACCTGCTCGGCCACCGCTGACAGCGCCAGCCGATTGCGCAGGAAATTGAAGCCGCCCATTCCTTCGCTATAGAAGATCCGCTGGCCGGCCTCCGGAGGGATCATGATGGCATCCACCAGCCGGCCAGTGTCGAGGTCGCCCAGATACTGGACTAGCGCGGCCGGAGATTCCCGCGCTCGCGCGACGGCTCGCCAGCCGGCAACGAGGCCGCGCAGCACGGCCGGACGGCCCGAAGCGATGACATCGCGACGAATCGATTCTTCGTCCTGCCAGGCGTATTCACGGATAGGCGTACGGCCGTGGGTCATGCCTGCCCCTACCAGAAATAGACCTGCAGCGATTCGCCACCCCGCCGCAGTGGGATGTGTCTGAGTGTCTCGCCGTGGTCGCGGTAGTTCACGACGCTCCGGTCCAGCAGATCGTCAATCTCCTGCATGCTGTAGCGGGCCTCCTGCGCACTGGGTGCATGCAGGTCCTGCGGATCCGGAAAGATGCCCATGCCCGACATGATGGAATACCAGGAAAACAGCGGGTAGCCCTTGCCCAGTGCCTGCTGCCGTACGGCGGGCGCAATGCTCTTGCCGCTCATCCACAGATTGTAGAGCTGCTTGAGCGGGTCTGACAGGTTCAGGTTGGCGGCATTGGCGCGCCAATACTCGGTGTCGGTGCGCGTATTGGTCTTGAAGTGGGTCACGATGTAGTCGCGCGTACCCTCGAAATGCTCGTTGACGCGCCGGTTGTATCGCTCACGCGCCTCCTCACCGAGATCGCCCTTTTCCAGGACCTCGACGAAAGTCGCCGCCGTCTGCTGGATGAACAGCAGCGCCGTCGCCTCGAGGGGTTCAATGAAGCCCTGTGACAGCCCGATGGCCAGGCAATTCTTGTTCCAGTGCTTCGTGACCCGGCCGATCTTCATCTTCAGATGGCGCGCCGGTGTCGCCGATTCGAGCAACCCGAGTCGCCCACGCAGTTCCGTCTCCGCCGCGTCGGCCGTGCAGAATTGCGTGCTGTAGACGTAGCCATTGCCATAGCGACTGGTCAGGGGAATCCGCCAGGCCCAGCCATGCTTGAGCGCCGTCGAGACCGTCTCCGAGGGGATTGCACCCTCAATCGGCGAGGGGATCGCCACCGCGGCATCGTTGAACAGGTTGTTCGCAAAACTCACAAAGGGCGTGCCCAGTGCCCTGTCGATCAGCAATCCGGCGAAACCCGTGCAATCGACAAACAGATCGGCAGTGAGTCGATCCCCTTCCTCCGTCGAGACGGACTCGATAGCGCCCGAGGCATCGAGCGTCGTGTGCGTCACATGGCGGATCGAATGGCGGACGCCGCGCTCCAGCGCCTTGCCCTGCAGGAACTGGCCGAGCAGGGCCGCATCGAAGTGGTAGCCGTGCCAGATGTCGAACGGGAAGTGCTCGGCCGGCTTCGGCGCCAGCCGGCCCGCCGCCAGGCGCGCGGCGATGAAAAAACGGTTCGGATGAGCGTGCAGGTTGGCGCCGTTGACACGTGCGTCGGCGTTGTGCACGAACTGCGTCATCGTCAGATTGTCGAGCATCGAGGCAAAGGGATGAAAATAACTGGTGTAGCCCGGCTTGGTGGACCAGCCGTCGAAAGTGATGCCGCACTTGTAGGTGGCGTGACAGGCCGGCATCCACTCGGCCTCCTCGATCCCCAAGCTGTCGAAGAAGCCGCGCAACCAGGGCGTCGAGCCCTCGCCGACGCCAATGATCCCCACCGTCGGGGACTCGACGACCGTGATCTCCACGCCCTTGTGGAGCAGTGAACGCGCGAAGATGAGCGCGGTCATCCACCCGGCCGAGCCACCGCCAATAATGACGATCTTGCGCACGGCCGCCGGCGCTGACGACGTGTCCCGCGCCTGCGCGGGCAGCGGCCGGTAGGAGTAGTTAAAGAGTGTGGCGGTCATGCCGGCTCCCGGACTCAGCGCTCATGCGCTGGCGAGCAGCGTCCGAAGCGGTGCCGCCGTGTCATCGATTGGGCCCGCGACGAGCACGTGCAGCGCGGCACCGCCCGGCCGAGCGACTCCACGGACGCCCGCGCGCCTGAGTGCGGCTTCATCGATGCTCTCCACGCGAGCGAGCTTCAGCAGGAGACGGCCCGGAGCCGTCCCCAGATCGAGCACGTTGGCGCGACCCCCGAGCGCGGCCAGCAGTGCCGACGGATCAGGACCCGCGCGTGCCCCGGGGGGCGCCGTTCGCAGCGCCGCGCGGATTTCTCCGGCCACCTGGTCCGCGATGGGACCGAGTACGACCTGCAGGTCAGTCGCCGAAGGTCTGACTATGCCCCGCGCCCCGAGCCGCTTGAGTGCCGGCTCATCAATCCTGGCCCCGTCAGCAACGACCAGTCGCAGGCGTGTCGTGCAGGCCTCTACCTCGGCAAGATTGCCGGCGCCGCCGAGCGCTCTGATGAAGGCACCGGCCCTTCCCCCCGCCACAAGCGCCATCG
>DASWFL010000342.1:0-3794 GCA_036394255.1 Steroidobacteraceae bacterium | reverse complement strand
ATGACCCATCAGCGCTATCCGTTGAGCCCCACACCCATCAACCCACTCGAGCGTGGTGCGGTCAGTGAACCCCTGGACACCGGCATTCGCGCCATTGACTCCCTGCTGCCACTGGGACGTGGCCAGCGGATGGGGATATTCGCCGGCAGCGGGGTCGGTAAGAGCACACTTTTAAGCATGCTGACGCGGTATCTGCGGGCCGATGTGACCGTGGTGGCGCTGGTAGGGGAGCGCGGTCGGGAAGTAAAGGCCTTTGTCGATCATGCACTCCCCGGGCCGGAGCGCGCGCAGACAGTCGTGGTGGCGGCGACCTCAGATTTACCGCCGCTGGTGAGACGCCGGGCTGCCTTTTACGCCACAGCCGTTGCTGAGTATTTTCGCGATCAGGGCCTGCACGTCGCCTTGCTGATGGATTCGGTCACGCGCGTTGCCACGGCACAACGCGAAATCGGCCTGGCCGCGGGCGAGCTGCCGACGGCGCGGGGCTATACCCCTTCGGTTTTCTCCCTCCTGCCGCGTCTGCTCGAGCGCGGCGGGGTGCGCGCCGCCGGAGGGTCGCTGACCGCCCTGTACACCATTCTTGTGGATGGTGATGACATGAATGACCCGCTGGCCGACGCGGTCCGGTCCATCCTGGATGGGCACATTGTCCTGGCCCGCGGTATTGCGCATCGCGGGCGGTTTCCTGCTATTGATGTGCTGCAGAGTGTCAGCCGCCTGGCGCCCACCCTGTGCGATCCGGCGCACCTGTGCCTCGTTGCCGAGGTGGTCAAGACTCTGGCGGCATACGAGGCCGTGCGAGACCTGATCGAAGTGGGGGCGTACCGTCCGGGCAACCAGCCCGCTACCGATCGGGCGATTCTATTGTATCCCCTGATCGAAGCCTGGCTCGCCCAACCGGCTGATGAGCGCGTCGGGCGCGCGGAATCTGCCCAGCAGCTCCGGCGCCTGCTTGCGGCCGACGTACTCCCGGCATGACCGCCGCGAGTCAATCATTGCATGCGGCGCGACAAGCGCAGATCGCCGAGCGCGACGCGCTGCGGCGCGAGCACAGTGAGGCGCTGCTACAACTGACCCGCGTGGATCGTGCGCGCGCCACGGCGCTTGAGACCATCAGCCGCGCCCAAGGCTGGATGAGCCTGGCCACAGAGCCCGGCAAGCGCCTGCAGGTTGAGGCGCTTGGTATCGCGCAAGCGGTCATTGGCTATACACGCGGCGAACTCGCCGTGGTCAACCGTCAATTGGCAAGTGTGCGAGCCCAAGCCGAACAGCTGCGCGGCGAAGTCGCAGCGCGGCAAAGCAGGATCAGAGCGCTTGATCGACTGGTCTCGCTCCGCCAACGGGCTCGACGCCACGAACTGCAGCATCGGGCGGAGCGTGAGTTGGACCGCGATGCGGCGGCACTCGCGCCGGCACTCGGTGCGCTGCGGAACCAATGTGAATACCTGGGTGATGTCCCACCTTCGGATACACAGCAACAGGAGTACTGATCATGGCGGTAAGTGCGATCGGCATCGTGCCATCCAATGCCCCGGCGCCCAACGTGAATGCCACGGTGTCTCAGCAGGATTTTCTGAAGATACTGCTGACGCAGCTGCGATTCCAGGATCCGCTCAAGCCGGTGGACAATCAGGAATTCGTTGCTCAGTTGGCGCAGTTCAGTGCACTGGAGATCAACCGGCAGAGCGGTGAGAAGCTCGACACGCTTTTGGCCATAAGCGGCGCCAACCAGGCTCTCAACCTGGTGGGCCACACGGTGGAAGTCAACGGCGCGTCCGGTTCTGGAGCGGGTGTAGTCACGGCCGTATCTTTTGTCACCGGCGACCCGCGGCTCACGGTCAGGACGAGCACGACCACGCTCGTCGACGTGCAACTGTCCGACATCATCCTTGTACAACAGGGAACAACACCATGATCAATACTATCTATACGGCCCTTTCTGGCATGAATGCCTTTAGCAAAGGCCTCGATGCGATCAGCAACAATGTCGCCAATCTGAATACGCCGGGCTTTAAGGCTACCGTGCCCCTGTTTCTGGATGTCGTCCATCGCAGCGCTGCCGGTGCGCTGCTCGATGCGAGCGGATCCAGTTCGCAGGGAGCCGGGGTCGCCGTGAACACTGAGAACGCGTCGTTCAATGAGGGCGACCTGCGCAGCACCGGGAACCCGCTTGATGCTGCGGTGGATGGAGCCGGTTTCTTTGTGCTCCAGAACGATGGGCAGACCTACTACACGCGCGCCGGCCAGTTTGAATTTGACAAGGATGGCTATCTGGTCGATCGAACCAGCGGTGCACGGGTCATGGTGAGCACCAGCAGTCAGGCGCTTTCGGCCTTCAATGTCGACGCATTCCGCAGTTACGCACCCAAGGCGACCGCCAATGTCACACTTACCGGTAACCTGGGCCGCACCGGCAGCGTAACCTACGAATTGCCCTCCATCACGGTTTATGACACGGCGGGCGGAAGCCACGTATTGACGGCGAAGTTCGTCCAGGATGGCACCGATCCGTTGAAGTGGACGGTCGAAATCCACGATGACAAGGATGCCGTGCTGGGCACGGCGACACTCGAGTTCAATTCCGACGGCACGCCCAAGGCAATGGCTGCGCCGCTGGTGGCGCACATGACCCCAACGGATTTGCCGGCATTCGACATCACCTTCAATCTGGGCGCAGCGGGCACGTATGCCGGCGTGACGAGTCTGGTGAACGACAACCAGTCCCATCTGCAGCTCCTGCGCCAGGACGGGGTCGCCTTCGGATCCCTGACCACCGTCGACTTCGATGACAAGGGCCAGCTGACTCTGCATTACTCCAATGGAGAGAAACTCACCCCAGCCACGCTGCTGCTGGCGCGATTCACCAGTACAAATGAGCTGGTTTCCGTGGGCAGTGGCCAGTATGTGGCGCCTGACGCGTCGGAGCCCCAGTTGGGCACGGCTCAGTCCCATGGTCTGGGCCGTCTGGTCGGGGGTCAGGTCGAGCTCTCCAACGTGCAGCTGACCGATCAGTTTACCGACCTGATTATTATCCAACGCGGTTACCAGGGCAGCTCGCAGATGGCGTCGGTGGCCAACGAAATGATCCAGCAGCTGTTGGCCATGGGGCAGGGTCGATAAATGAATGGCGAGCAGGACGGATGGGAGCCCTGGCTGATACTTGATGAGGGTGCGCGCGGGCGCGTGAGCGCGCGTGTTTCGGGAGCCCTCGATCAGTGGGTACATACCTGGTGTTCCGCCGGGGCGGTGGAAACACAGGATCTGTTTGTCAATTTGGCAAGTTGTGGCCAATCGGAGGTGAAAGCGGCAATGCCGGGCATCGTGTATCGCGACAGCGGCGTCGCGCGCGAAGCCCTCGGTATCTGGCTACCCGATGATCTGCTCTCTCTAATGCTCGGGTGTCATCGTGATTACATCTGCAGCCCGCTGAGCGATTCTGTGGCGCCAGAGTCAGCGGCGGCGCGTGTTTCGGCGCGAATGGCGAACGCTCTGGGTGGACAGCTGCTCGGCGACGTCGGAGATACGCTGCGGATGACCCCGAGCGCGATGTCGCTCGACGCGCTGCGGAGCGATCCAGCGATGCGGCACTGTTGGACGATCTCCGTGACGATGCGCGATGGCTGTACCCTGCTGTCCCTTTTGTGTTCGGCCTCGTTGATAAAATCGTGGAGCGACCTCCACGCGGGGCGGGCGCATGCACCCGGTACGCTGGTTCGACGCGCGGAGGCCATTGGCGACACCCTCGTGCCGCTGCAGGCGACGTTCAAACCACTCGAGTTGCCTGTAGTCGATCT
>DASWFL010000341.1:0-5032 GCA_036394255.1 Steroidobacteraceae bacterium | reverse complement strand
GAGCGCCTCACCGCCGAGCTCTCGCGCGAGGGCGTGCGCATCGGCGTGCTCGCACAGCGCCCGCCGCTGGGCAGTTACCCGTCCGTCACCTGGGTGAACGCGGGCACCCGGCTCGACGCCTACGCGCACGATCTGTACGCTCATCTGCGCAGCCTGGACAGGGCCGGAACGGTCTGCCTGCTGGTGCAGGACATTCCCGCCGACGAACGCTGGGATGCGGTGCGCGACCGGCTGACGCGGGCGGCGGCGGCGAGTCATCCGGGCGAGACTGGAGGCAGCGAAGTCGCGGCGCCGACCGACCTTGGCGACGCCCCGTGAGCCGCAGATACATCGATCCCTTCGAGCCGCGCCAGATTCGCCGGCTGGTCGCCGAGTTCGGCTCGCCGCTCCTGATCCTCGATTGCGCCAGGGTCCGGGCGCAATACCGCCGCCTGAAGCGGGCGCTACCCGGAGTCGACCTGCATTACGCGCTCAAGCCCCTGCCGCACCCTGCCGTCGTACAGGCCGTCGCCGGGGAGGGTGGGGGCCTCGACCTGGCGACCAGCGGCGAGGTGCAACTCGTCGCCCGTCTCGGGATCGACGCGGCGCGCTGCATACACACCCATCCGATCAAGTGCGATCGCGATATCCGCAACGCGCTCGAATACGGCATCCGGACCTTCGTCGCCGACAATCCCGACGAGGTGCGCAAGTTTCGCGCCTACGCCGGCCGCACTGAGCTGCTGCTGCGGGTGTCGTTTCGCAGTCCGGGAGCGGTCTGCGACCTGTCGCGCAAGTTCGGCTGCGACGCGGCAGACGCGCTGCCGCTGGCGCGGCTGGCGGCCGGGCTGGGCATCGGGCTGCGCGGATTCTCGTTCCATGTGGGTTCGCAGGCCGCGGACGCTCACAAGCACGTCGAGGCGATCGCAGCGTGCGCGCAGCTGCTCAGCGCCGCGCGGCGTGAGCGGCTGGGTGAGTGCGACACGCTGGATATCGGCGGTGGCTTTCCGATCGACTATGGCAAGGGCGCGGCGGACATCGGCCGCTTCTGCGCACCGATCCGCCGGACTTTAAGCCGGCTGCCGAAGCGCCTGCGCGTGATCGCCGAACCCGGCCGTTTCATCGCCGGTCCCGCCGCCATCGGCGTGGCCTCGGTCATGGGCCGCGCGCGCCGCGAAGGCCACTGGTGGTATTACCTCGACGACGGCCTCTACGGTTCCTACAGCGGCCAGCTCTACGATCACGCGCGCTATCCGGTGGAGGCCTTGCGCGAGGGTCCGCTGCTGCCCTCGGTCCTGGCCGGGCCCACCTGCGACAGCATCGACGTGATCGCCGAAGACCTGCGGCTGCCGGAGCTGCGCGCCGGTGACCTCGTCGTCGGCCGTGCCATGGGTGCCTACACCTGGGCCAGCGCCTCGGAGTTCAATTTCTTTCCGAAGGCCACGGTCGTGGCCGTCAATCGCCACGCGGGTGATGACGGCGGCGTAGACGCTTAGCACGCGGCCTCCAGCGAAACAGGAACAGGACCGGTGCGCTTTCGCTGCGGTATTCTGGGCACCCAAGGCGGGCGCGCAGCAGATGAGGAACGCCGCAATCGTCTTCCCCGAGACCGGTAGCGTCGGCGCGTGCGAGTCCAGCGGCCGATGAGCACGCCGGTGTCGGTGCTGTGCGGCGTGGAACTGGGCGGAACCAAGTGCGTCTGCCTGGTGGGAAGCGGTCCCGAGAATATTCTTGCGCAAGCCTCGCTCCCCACCGGCGCTGATCCGGCCGTGACGATGGGGCGAATCGCTACGGTGCTCAAGGACTGGCGCAGCGCCCATGGGCCGATCGCCGCCCTGGGCATTTCCAGCTTCGGCCCCCTCGATCTCGCCGCGAGGTCGGCGACCTATGGATGCATTACCTCGACCCCGAAACCGGGCTGGCGGCGCACGGATGTCGTGGGCCCTCTGTCCCGCGCCTGCCCAGTGCCCCTCGGTTTCGACACCGACGTCAACGGTGCGGCGCTGGCGGAGGGCCGCTGGGGCGCGGCTTCTCGCATCCGGAGCTGGGCCATATCCGCATCGTGCGCCGTGCCGGTGACACCTAGCAGGGCGCCTGCAGCTTTCACGGCGACTGCGTCGAGGGCCTGGCTTCCGGAGTTGCGATCGAGCGCCGCACGGGCCGGCGCGCCGCGGACCTGCAGCCCGATGACCCAGTCTGGGACCTCGTCGCCCATGCGCTCGGGCAATTGCTGCACACGCTCGTGCTGGCGACAGCGCCGCAGCGCAGTCTGCTGGGCGGCGGGGTGATGAACGGTCAGCCGCACCTGTTCGATCGCCTGCGGCGGGAGCTGCAGCAGAGCCTCAACCACTATATCGAGGCACCCGAGGTCGGCGCGCAGATCGCCGCCTGTGTCCGGCAGCCGGGCCTGGGTGATCGGGCCGGTCCGCTCGGTGCGCTGGCCGTCGCAGCGGAGGCGCTGACTCCCGCATAATAGGGAAGCAAGGACGTAGTGAGGTGATTTATGCAGACTAGAGAGTGGGCGATCGGGCCGTTATGCGCACTGGCTCTACTGGCATGCACGCCGGGTCCGGCCGCTGCCGAGGAGGCGAAGGCCGCGTATCCGGCCATGGCGCCGCTCACGCAATACCGGATAGCGAGTCGGGCCGAAGAGATCACACTGGCACGGAGCGCAGCGCCGGCCTCGATTTCCGGTGATGCGGAGGTTTTAACGCTGGGCGACCGCGATTACGAAACAGCCGTCAAGGGAAACAATGGCTTCGTCTGCCTGGTCGAGCGGTCCTGGGCCGCCGGTTTTGGCGATGCCGAGTTCTGGAATCCCAGGCTACGCGCGCCGATTTGCTTCAATGCTGCCGCGGTCCACTCGGTACTTCCCGCCTATCTCGAAAGAACGAAATGGGTCATCGCGGGCGCCTCGAAGTCCGACATGCTGGGGCGGACCAAGGCTGCGCTTGCGGCAAACACGTTTACGATGCCGGAAGCGGGTGCAATGTGCTACATGCTGTCAAAGGACGGATACCTGTCTGACGCGGACGGCCACTGGCATCCGCATCTCATGTTCTTCATGGCGCGCACCGACAGCGCCGCCTGGGGCGCCAATCTAAGCGGCTCGCCGATATTTGCCGCGCAGGGCGATCCCGAGCCGGTCACGACCTTTATGGTTCCGGTTATAAAATGGTCCGACGGAACGCCCGCGGTCATGGAGAAGCATTAGAGACGTTGCCCAGCTCGACCGACTGCCAGAGAGCCGGCCCAGCCTGCAGGCACAGAAATGTTGAAGGCGTTGTCCGCGATATTGTGCTGCCGCGCCCGCCACCACCCGGCCGTCAGCAACTCGGCGTGACGAGCGAGAAAAGTCTCGCGCAGTGCCGGCGGCAGCGCCAGGAACGGGAGCCATTGCTCCGGGAACACATCGCGCGGGCCGACGTAGAACCAGGGCTCCGCGGCGGTCACTTCCTCGTCGCTCCGGGCGCTGGGCAGGTCACGGAAGTCACAGTCGCCGAGCAGTGAGACTTCGTCGTAGTCGTAGAAAATTACGCGGCCGTGGCGCGTCACGCCGAAGTTCTTCAGCAGCAGATCGCCAGGGAAGATGTTGGTGGCCGCCAGATCACGCAGTGCGTTGCCGTAGTCGGCGATCGCCGCCTCGGCGGCTGCGGGCTCGGCTTCGCGCACGAACAGGTTCAGGGGTCGCAGGCGCCGCTCGATGTAGCAGTGCTCGACGATCAGCTCATCGCCATCGAGCCGGCAACTCTGGCTGGCTTCGCGCAGCAACTCCTCGGTGAGCGCCGGCATGAAGCGCGCGCGCGGGAGCTTCAAACGCCTGAATTCCTGGGCATCGACCATGCGCCCGGCCCGATCGTGGCGGAAGACGAAGCGATAGCGTTCCATGACCTCCTCGCGCGTCGCATGCTTGGGTGCCCCGAAACGATCGCGGATCACCTTGAACACGAGGTCGTGCGAGGGGAGCGTGAACACGATCATCACCAGCCCGCGTTCGCCCGGCGCGTGCACGAAGGCGTCGATGGAGCTGTCGAGGTGCCGGCGCAGTGTAAAGTAGCGCTCCGTCTTGCCCTGCTTGGCGCGGCCCAGCACCGTGTACAGTTCGTCCACCGGTTTGCGCGGCATGAAGGAGCGCAGCAGCGTGACCGCCGCGCCCACCACCGGCAGATCGACGTGGAAATAGGAATTCGCATAGCCAAACAGGGCGCTGATGTCGTTGCGCGACAGCAGCACCGAGCTCACCTGCACGCCGTCGGACGCACGGCGAAAGGCGATCACGAGCGGCGTGACGGCGCTGTCGCCGACCAGCCGGCCGACCAGGAAGGCATCGGCGCCGCGATAGAAGAGGGGTTCGATCAGCTCGATGGATTCGGGCGCCGCGCTCGGAGACCGGGATTCAAAGTGCCGGCCCAGCTCGCCGCTCACGCGGCGGATGGCGGCGGCGGGCGCGGTGAGCGCGGCGGCAAAGGGCAGGTCAGCGAGCACGTCGGCCACTGCCGCCTGCAGTGAGCCGCTCGCCGGATAGACGCGGATCGGCACCACGCCGGCAGCACGCCCCATGTGCGTCGCGCAGAATTCCACCGACGGGTTGACGCCGACGGTGCCGAAGAGGTCGCGGGTCACGGAGTTGTAGAAGGTGCGGTAGAAATCGCTGTCCGCCAGGCGTGCGATCAGCGAGCCGTAGGCGGCCGTGGCGGCTTCCCAGAACCCGGCGCCAGCGGCGGACGCGGCTTCGTCCTTGCCGGGGACGTCGGCTCCCGCGCCGGCGTCGCGCAAGGCGCTCAGTGCCTGGCTGACATGGTGCTCGTACAGTTCGATGCGCGCCACCGCGTCGAGTTCGCGGGCCGCGGCGTCGCCGCTGAGGAAATGATCGGCGGCGCGGCGGGTGATCCGGCCGAATTCCCCGTTGTAGGCACGGAATTGCGCCGCGATCAGGGCCGCCGCGGCCTGCGGGGTGGCTGCGGAGGGAACCGGCGGCGACGTGGCCTGGGCCGCAGCTGCGAGCGGGACCAAGGTGAGCGCGTTCATCAGGCCACGGCGCGCGCCGGGCCGC
>DASWFL010000340.1:0-7000 GCA_036394255.1 Steroidobacteraceae bacterium | reverse complement strand
GTCGCGACCGATGAAATGGGGCATTTGACCGCCGTCTGGAACATCACCGCGGCGCTCGGAGGCTCGCCGCGTTTCGGTCGCGGCAACTTTCCGCTCGATCCGGGCGCTCTGCCGGCCGGCGTCGTGGTCAAGCTCGCGCCGTTCAGCGATGCGGTGCTCCAGCATTTCATCCACCTGGAGCGCCCGCAAGGTTCGCCCGAGCCGGATGGCGAGGGCTTTGCGCCGGAATTCGTCTTCAAGCGTGGCACGCGCCGGCCGCGCCTGATGCCAATGGGCGTGGACTACGACACCGTCGGTGCGTTTTATCAGACGCTCAGCGAGAGCCTGGCGAGTTTTGTGGCCGACGTGGGAGAGGCGCAGGCGTTTTGCGGCGATCCGGCGTTGCAGCTCTCCCCCACTGAGGTCAGCCTTACCGGTGTCAAGCCGGTGATCTGCGCCAAGACCGCGTTGGCTGCGTTCACCGCGATCGTCGAGCAGGGCGAGGGTGCGCCGCTCGATGCCGTCGGCTCGCACTACCAGAAATTCATTGCGATCCGTACCGAATTGGCGGCGCTGCGGCAGGCCAGCCCGGCGTTCACGCCGGCTTTTCCCGCCGCGACGAATCCGGTGCAACGCACGCCCATGCGGCCCTCAGGCCGCGTCTGGATCGAAGACGAGGACGCCGCGGCTACCGTGGACCTGGCGAACACGGCCTACGCGCTGATGATGCGCCTGATCGCCTACACCTATGCCGTGCCGCGGCCCTCGCCCGAGAAGTCATTGGCGCTGGACCTGGCGATCGGACTGATGCATGCGGTCGCGTTGTATGGCGAACGTGCCGCACGCCTGCCAGCGGGCCCTTCCAACCCGGAATGTAACGCCGGCATGTCCTTTGTCGCGCTGCGAGATGCCGCGCCGCTCCCGCGGGGCCGGGGCGCCGACAGGTTTTTCATCGAGCGCACCCGCGAGCTGGCAGAGGGCGCCGCCGCCCTCGACGCGCCCGGCGATGCGCGCGCCGAGAAGGCGGCGCGGCTGCTGGCCGATCTCGCGGCTCGTGCGGCGCGCGGTTTCGAGGCTGCAGCTTCAGACACGCAGGCCAGCGCGGCACCGGCAGCGCCGCCTCGCGCCGCCGGGGCGCCGCCGGTGCCCACCGTGCGCAATGGCGTGGAAGAAATTGAAGGCCAGGCACTGACGCTGCTGTACGAGGGCAAGCGCTGCATCCACTCGCGCTACTGTGTCACCTGGGGACCGAATGTGTTTCTCGCCAACGTAGCCGGTCCGTGGATTCATCCGGACGCCATGGACGCAGAGCGACTGGTCGAGATCGCGCATGTGTGTCCTTCCGGCGCAATCCGCTACCGGCGCAAGGACGGCAAGCCGGAGGAACAGGCGCCGCTGGTAAATCTGATCGCCGTTCGTGAAGGCGGTCCGTACGCGGTGCGCGCGGACCTGCGGCTCGGCGGCGAGGCTACTCAATATCGCGCCACCCTGTGCCGGTGCGGTGCCTCGAAGAACAAACCCTTTTGCGATGGCTCGCATCACGAGATTCAATTCGCGGCGACCGGCGAGCCCCCAACCGGCAAGGCCGACATGCTGCCGGTGCGCGACGGTCCTCTGACTATAGATCCTGAAACCGACGGGCCGTTGCGGGTACGCGGGAATCTCGAAATTACCAGCGGCACCGGGCGCGTCGTCGCCCGCGTGGTGCAGGCGCGGCTGTGCCGTTGCGGCGGCAGCGCCAACAAGCCGTTCTGCGACGGTACGCACGCGCGCATCGGCTTTCGCTCCGGGTAAGGCGCGTAGCGGCGCAGTCCGCGCGTGAATCAAGGCGCCGACTGCCTTTGCCAAGACGTCGGAACTTCGATAGTGATCACGATCATCGGCGCCGCCAGACGGCGCCGATCAGCTTCGGCTTGCCGGGGGGGAAAGACCGGCACCCCGACGGGGTGCGGTGTAGGCCAATTCCTGCAACAGCTGTCGTCTTCGGCTGATTAGGCGATCGCGCCACGGATGGGAGTATCACTGCGCCGAAATATCCGGCCGATGGAGTATGCAGACATGAAGGGATACGCAAAGATGATGGTGAACTCAGCGCTGTTGGCGTTCGCGCTGTCCTGGTGCGGTTGGGCGTCGGCCATGAGTCCGGCGGAGATCGATGCAGGCGTGCAGGCGACGCTGCAGGCGTTTTACGCTCAACATACCGGGCACCATGAGCTGGTAAGCAAAGCTGCGGCAGTACTCGTGTTTCCGCATGTGACGAAGGCTGGCATTGGAGTGGGCGGCCTGCACGGCGAAGGCGCGCTGCTGGTCAACGGAAAGATTGTGAAGCACTTCCAGGTGGGCGGGGCCTCGCTCGGCGCGACCCTGGGCGTCGCCGAGCATTCCGAAGTGATCCTGTTCATGACCAAGGAGGCGCGTGAGAATTTTCAGCGCAGCAAAGGCTGGACCATCGGCGCGGATGCCGGTGTCGCCGTGGCGTCGAAGGGTGCGGGTGTCGAATATGACATGGAGACCTTGCGCCGCCCGGTCCTGGCGTTTGTGCTGGGCGAGCAGGGCCTGATGGGCGACCTGTCCCTGGCCGGGCTCAGGATTACGCCCATTGCCAGTTGATCTGGAGACCTCATCATGAGCAAGCAATCTCGATGCATCGCCGCGGGGGTGCTTGTTGCCCTGCTCGGCGGCCTGGCGCTGAGTAGTGCTGGCTGCGCGGTCGGTTTCCGGGTGTACGACCCGGATTACACCGACTATCACTATTGGAACAGGGACGAGGAGAGCGTATTTCGGATCTATCTTGAAGGGCGGCACGAGCCGTACCGAAGGTTCCGCAGCCTGGGCCGGGACCAGCAGCGTGAGTACTGGAAGTGGCGCCATGAGCGATCGGACGCGGACCGTCACTGAAACTGTGAGTGGAAGTCCGTAGCACACGGCCCGCATTCCCCTTGCGGCCACCTGTGCTTGCCCACGGCTGTGGCGGTGGCACCCTGGTGGCCGCAAGGGGAAACCGCAGGAAAGGTGTCGGATTCCTCCGACGACACTTTGAGCGAGAAGCCTGCGGCGCCGCAATAGCTCGCCTGTCAGCCTTGCAGCCGCAACACATGCTTTGCGTACCTGCCCCTCACGGGGTCACACCGGAGGATCAAGATGAGAACTTTTGAAAATCGAAAATCGCTCTTTCGCAACACGCTGATTGCGGCAGCGCTGGCCGCCGGGATAGGTGCCAGCGGAACTTCGTTTGGGGACCCCGCCGAAACCGCCGAGCCCCTGCCTCACAGCGACAGCGTTGGAGCGGTAATCAGTGATACGGCCATTACCGACGAAGTCAAGGCGAGATATCTCGGCGATGAACGATTGAAGACCTCGCAAATCAGCGTTACCACGACCAACGGCGTGGTGACGCTCAGCGGGACGGTGGGAAATGCAGAATCCAAGTCTGCTGCAGTCGAGCTGGCACAGGGCGTGGAGGGTGTGAAGAGTGTTGACACCTCCGGCCTGAGCTTGAGTGGCGGCTAGTGATTGATGGCTCGCGACGCCAATCCACCCCTTGGCGTGGCAACTGGGCATCGATGGAGGAGCGGACCATGAACGCGGATCAAATCGAGGGCGACTGGCGAGTGCTCAGGGGCAAGATCAGGGAACAGTGGGGCAGACTCACCGACGAACAACTGGATGTGATCAACGGCCGGCTGGACATGCTCGCAGGCAGAATCCAGCAGGCCTATGGGATATCCATGGCCGAGGCGGAGCAGCAGGTCTACGAGTGGAGGCGCTCTCTTACAGCCAATGCTTCGGCCGAGAGTGCTGAGCCGGGGAATGAGCGCGCAGCGGAGAACAGGAGACCGCTGGAAAGCTCGCAATCGCGTTGACCGAGCGTCGGGGCCGGAGGCGCTGAACGCGTCTCCGGCCCCGGCCGGACGGCAATCACTCTAAATAACGGCACACACGGAGCCGGAGGCCAGTGGACCGGCGCCGAATCAGCGACCTCCTGCGCGACTGCGGCGCAACCCTCAAGGCCATTGGTGGTGAGGCTGATTCGACTTTCCAACCGGATCCCTTAATATGCCTCGTCGAACAATCGGTAGCGCACCGCAGCGGCTGTGGACCGGCACCCACAGCCGGCACGTGGCGGGCGCGGGAGCCTGATCAATGCTGGGGTTTAATCGCCGCTACGTGTTGGTGCCGATTCTCCTGTCGATGGCGCTGCTGGGCAGCACCTTTGCCATCGACAATGCGGCGCAGGCCCGGCTGGCGCAAAGCACGCAGCGCGTGCAGTCCCTGCTGCAGCGCCAGACCTTGCTTTCCAACCTGATGCAACTGCTCGTTGACGCGGAGAACGGTGAGCGGGGCTATCTGCTCACCGGCGAGGACTCTTTTCTCGAACCCTACCGCGAGGCGCTCGTTCAGCGCGAGCCACTGCTCAAGGCGCTCCGCCTGGCTTACCAACAGGGAAATCCGCAGGTGCTGGAGCAGCTGGCGATGATTGATGGGCTGATGTCCGACAGATTCACTGAGCTGGCCATCGCCATCAAGCTGCAGCAGACGAAAAGCCGGGACGCGGCTGCGGAATTCATCCGCACACGCGTCAGCACCCGGACCATGGTGCAAATCCGGGATTCCGTGGAGGAGCTGCGCCGCCTCGAAACAGGCGCCGTGCCGACTTTGATTGACGCTCAGCGCAGGGACCTGTTGCTGACCCGGATCATTACCGCGGGCGGGCTGACACTCAACGTCTTTCTGGTGTTGCTGGCCGGCACTCTGATCAGTCGCAACATCGGCAGGAGAGTGGCTGATGCTCAACGATTGCTACTCGAAAAGAATGAGCTGGAGACGCAGGTCGCCGAGCGCACCGCGGACCTGTCGGCCCTGTCCAGCCACCTGCAACAGGTGAGGGAGCAGGAGAAAAGCGACCTTGCCCGCGAACTGCACGATGAACTGGGCGGACTCCTGGTGGCTGCAAAAATGGACGTGACCTGGTTGCGCCGGAAAGTGGCCGTCGAGGACGCCGACAGCCGGAACCGCTGGGAGCGCGTGCTTGGGGCGCTGGACTCGGGCGTCGATCTGAAGCGCCGGGTCGTCGAACAGTTGCGTCCGACGTTGCTGGACAACATGGGCCTCTATGCGGCGCTGCGCTGGCAGCTGCAGGAGTCCTGCGAACGGGTGGGCCTGAAGTGCGAGGACACCATGCCCGAGCACGAACTGCCGATCAGCAGCGCGGCCTCAATCGCCATCTTTCGCATTGCGCAGGAGGCGATGACCAACATTATAAAGCACGCTCGCGCTACAGAGGTTGGCCTCAGCGTAGTCGTCAATGAACAAGAACTGGTCATGACTGTTCGCGACAATGGCGTAGGCATGGTGCTCGCCCGCGGCCGGGCGGTGGGTTCGCATGGACTGCTCAGTATGCGTCACCGCGTGCAGGCACTGGGCGGTACCTGGTCTCTGTCGCCGGGTATCGACAGCAGGGGCACGGAGATCCAGGTCCGCCTGCCCCTGAGCAGAATTCAGGTTGAACCCGCCTGATTTTGGTCGGACACCGCTGCGATCACCGGTCGGCGACGCACATCCAGGGGCGCCTGGCCGTCAGGAGGCGGCCGCGGCGGAAGCGGCGTCCGCGATTTCGCGCAACGCGTCCGGGATACGCTCGAACTCACGTGCCTTGTCGAGGAAATAGCGTACGCCCAGCGCGCTGGCCGCACGCTGATATTGTGGCAGGGCGTAGTTGGTGAGCACGATCGCCACGGCGCTGCGCGGTTGATCCGCCAGGGCGCGCAGGACGCCGAAGCCCGTGCCCTGGCGCAAGTGCAGGTCGAGGATCATGACGTCGATCTGCTGCGAGCGCGCGATACTGACCGCGGCGCGTTCGCTGTCGACAGTGTCAACCAGAGTTACGCCGGGAATATGCCGCAACATTTCACTCAGCCGGTCCGCGAGGACGGCAGAGTCCTCGACCAGCAGTATTTTCAGCGGAATTCTTTCTTCCATGGAGACGGCTTTGGAAGCGCGTTGCGCACTGTCGGCGTTCGACAGTCTGCCACATCCGCAGAACCCAGGATGTCGGCGATCTCCTACAAATCAAGGGTTACTGGATGAGCGCGTTGTGCAGCGCGTATGCGGTCAGATCAGCGTTGGTCTTGAAGTTCATTTTCTGCAGGACACGGGTGCGATAGGTGCTGACAGTCTTGACACTGATGCACAGTTCACTGGCAATTTCCGATACGGCCCTTCCCGCGGCGAGCTTACATAAAATCTGAAACTCGCGCTCCGACAGCTTGGTGTGCAGGGGCTGCTGCGCATCGCCGTCCAGATCGGACACCAGCAACTCCGCCAGCGCGCTGCTGACATAGCGACGCCCGGCCAGCACGGTCCTGACCGCTTTAAGGAGCTCTTCGGGCGCACTTTCCTTGGAGAGAAATCCGCCCGCACCGGCCCGCAACACGTTCACTGCATACTGCCGTTCGGGAAAACCGCTCAGGACCAGCACGCGTGTCTCGGGGTGGGTGGAGCGCACCTGCCGCAGCACGTCCAGGCCGCTGCGGTCCGGCATGTTGATGTCGAGCAGCAGCAGGTCCCACTTGCCGAGTCGCAGCTGCTCGAGGGTCTCGCGGCCGGTTGCCGCCTCACCGATTTCGCGAATGCTCTGATCCGCTTCGAGAAATTGACGCAGTCCGGCACGCACAACGGCATGGTCGTCGGCAATCAGTACGCGGGTCATGGCGAAGTCCTCTTATTCCGTGGGTCTTCTGCGAGGCCGGGTTCATCAAGTATAGCGATTGGATTTGATACTCAGCGTCTGGATACAGCCTGCCGCCCAGAGGCGGGCGAGGTGGCGACGGCTGCCGACTGAACGCCATGAAAATCAATTACCTGAATAGTACGGGCCCGCTCCGGAGGTCTATGCGTCGAATTGCCGATTGGTCCGGCGCCTCGGTCCCGTCACGCCCGCAGCTGTGACGCAGTGCCGGGTCGAAAGATCGTGGGATTGGATCGGGCCCCGACTTCCGTGGACTGCATGCAGGTCCTGTGA
>DASWFL010000339.1:0-8768 GCA_036394255.1 Steroidobacteraceae bacterium | reverse complement strand
GTGCACGGCGGCCACGCGCCGCAACTGCGGGACAACGTCGCGCGCCTGGCGCGCAGCCTCGCAGAGCTGAGGATCCGCAATCCATACCAGGCGGCTCAATGGGCAGATCTGATCCGCGAACTCGCCGCCGCGAACGGCGGTGGCGACCTTTACGTCTACCTGCAGGTATCCCGCGGCAGCGAATACGGCCGTAATCACGCGCCGCTCCCGGACATCGAGCCCACTGTGTTCGCCTTCTGTGCCCCACTGCCGCCGACACCACCTGAACTGTACGAGCAGGGACTGAGCTGCATCACGGCGGTGGACATCCGCTGGGCGCGCTGCGACATCAAGTCCGTCGCGCTTCTGGCCAACGTGCTGCTGCGGCAACAGGCGATCGATGCCGGCGCGGCGGAGACCATATTGCTGCGCGATGGGTGGCTGACAGACGCCAGCGCTTCGGCCGTGCACGTGGTGATCGCCGGCGAGATCCGCACGCCGCCACGGAGCCACAAGCTGCTGCCCGGCACGACGCGTCTGCTGGTCGAAGAACTCGCCGCCGCGAACGGTATCGCCTGGACCAGTGCGGCGGTCAGCGAAGCCGCGCTGCGCGGTGCGGATGAAATCTGGCTGAGTGCTTCGACGCGCGGCGTGGCGCCGGTCACCCGTCTTGATGGCTTGCCTGTGGGGGACGGGCGCCCCGGGCCTGTGTGGAAGCGGATGCGCGCGCTCGTCGAAGCCAGCTGGCTGCCCGGCTAGCGCGCCTTCAGTGCAGCAGTAAGCCATCCCCCGGCAGGCTATGCTCCCGGTCGTGGACGCGCCGAAACTGCTGACTTTCCCCTGTGCCTACCCCATCAAGGTCATGATGCGCGCCGACGCGGCCGTGCGCGCCGCAGTCGATGACGTCCTGGCGCGCCACGCCGAGGCCAACGCCGTCGCGACCGCCACCGAGCGCCCTTCCGCACAGGGCAATTTCTCCGCCGTGACCTACACCATCCGGGCGCGCGACGAGGCGCATATCGCGGCGCTATTTGCCGATCTGAAGAACGTGACCGGCGTATTCCTGGTGCTCTAGCCGCGAGGCCGCAGGAGGTTATTCCTGGATGGCGTTACATGTAACGCGTTACATGTAACGCCTAAAACAAAAATTAGATAGTCGATGCAATCCCAGCAGGGGCGCGGGCAACGGACACCCCGGGGCATCGGGCGAAGGCCATAGCCCGGGTTCCAGGGCAAAAACTATGGCGCGCCCGCAGGCTGGCCGGCGCCGAGCGCGAGCTGTGTGATGAAGAGCGGAACAAATTCGGCTCCCACCTGCCGCACCTCGCTCGGTCCGCCGAGTGCCGCCAGCTGAGTCATTTCTAGCCCCGGGTAGCCGCAGGGATTGATGCGCCGGAAGGGCTCGAGGTCCATATTCACGTTCAGCGCCAGACCGTGGTAGCTCCCGCCGCGACGCACCCGCAGGCCGACACTGGCGAGCTTGGCACCATGCACATAGACGCCCGGCGAGCGCTCGCGGCACCGGGCGTCGATGTGATAGCGGGCGGCCAGTGCGATGACGGCGCGCTCGAGCGCGGTAACCAGATCGCGCACCCCGCGACGCGCACGACGCAGATCGACCAGCGGATAGACCACGAGCTGTCCGGGGCCGTGGTAGGTCACCTGGCCGCCGCGATCGATGCGCACCACCGGAATATCGCCGGCCGCGAGCACGTGCGCGGGATCGGCGTTCATGCCCAGTGTGTAGACGGGCTCGTGCTCAAGGAGCCAGAGTTCATCGGATGTGTTGGGACCGCGCTCCTCGGTAAACTGCTGCATGGCCCGCCAGGTGGACTCGTAGGGCACGCGCCCCAGCCTTTTGACCGAGAAAACCAGGGCCTCCGTCGCAACGACCCGATCAGTGTCGACAGGCCCCGGAGCGCTCACGAGTCGCGCAGCGCACGGCCCTCGTGCAGGCCGACGTTGTTCCCGGCGAGCGCCCGCTCGGCGCGATAACTCGAGCGCACCAGCGGCCCTGAAACACACTCGCGGAATCCACGTGCCAGGCCCGCGGCACGATAGCGCGCGAATTCATCGGGCGTCACGAACCGCACCACCGGCAGATGGTGCACGGTAGGCCGCAGATACTGGCCGAGTGTGAGAATATCGACACCCGCCGCCCGCAGGTCATCCATGCATTCGCAGATTTCGCCGTCGGTCTCGCCCAGCCCGAGCATCAGGCTGCTCTTGGTCAGCACCCCGGGCCGGTGCGCCTTGGCGTGCGCGAGCACATCCAGCGTCTGCTGATAGCCGGCGCGCGGATCGCGCACCGGATGAGTCAGGCGGCGCACGGTCTCGATGTTTTGCGCGAATACCTCGATGCCTGAATCGACGACCCGTTCCACATCCGCCCGTACACCCTGAAAATCGGGCGTGAGCGCCTCGACAGCGGTCGCGGGCGTGCGCCGCTTGATGGCGCGTACGCAGGCCGCATAGTGCTCCGCACCGCCGTCGCTCAGGTCGTCGCGATCCACGGAGGTCAGCACGACGTAGCGCAGTTTCATCAGCGCGACGCTGGCGGCGACGTTGGCCGGCTCCTCGGCATCGAGCCAGCCCCGCGGGTTGCCGGTGTCGACGGCGCAGAACCGGCAGGCGCGCGTACAGACCGCACCCATCACCATGATCGTGGCGGTGCCCGCGTTCCAGCACTCGCCGATGTTGGGACACTTGGCTTCCTCGCAGACCGTGGCCAGGCGGTGCTCGCGCACCGTGCGGCGCACGGCGTCGTAGCCGGCTCCGGCGGCCAGCGGCGCCTTCAGCCAGTGCGGCTTGCCCGTCCGTGCCACCGGCTCCGGCCCGCCGCGTGCGCGCAGGCCATCCTTTATGGCGGTAAAACCCTGCGCCGTGCGGTACTTCTCGCCGCTCCGCGGCGGCTCGATCGTGACCGGAACACCCTTGAATTCAGCCATATGCTCATCATAGCCCAGTTGCGCGCCCATTCAGCGCCGCCAGGCGCTCCGCGGAGCCGACGTCGGCCCACTGCCCGCGGAACAGTTCACCCCGGAGCCGCCGCGCCGCGATTGCCGGCCGCAGGACCGACAACAGGGGAAATCTCCCGCCGTTGCAGCCGGCGAACAGCTCCGGCCGGTAGACGCCGATGCCCGCGTAGGTGTAGAGCGGTTCGCCCGTCTCCAGCACCTGGCCTTGCTGCAGGGCGAAATCGCCGCGCGGATGATGCGCGGGATTGGGCACCAGCACCAGATGCGCCAGCGCGGCGGGCTCGATCGTCAGGAGCGCAAAATCAATATCAGTGTAGGTGTCGGAGTTGACGACCAGGAACGGTGCGTCGCCCAGGAGCGGCAGGGCCTGGAAAATCCCACCGCCGGTCTCCAGCGGAGCGGCCGGCTCCTCGCTAAAGTGGATCTGCAGGCCGAAGCGCCCGCCCGCGCCGACGGCCGCGCGAATCCGTTCACCGAGCCAGGACAGATTGATCACCACTTCGCGCACACCCGCCTGCGCGAGGGCCTCCAGGTGCCAGTCGATGAGCGGCTTGCCGCGCACTTCGAGCAGCGGCTTGGGCGTCTGGTCGGTCAGCGGCCGCAACCGCTCGCCACGCCCGGCGGCGAGCAGCATCGCCTTCACGCTGACACCCGGTTGGGCGCGGGTACGCGTGCGTTGGCCGGCGCCAGGCCCGGCACGAGCCGGCGCTCGACCCACGCGCCGAAGCGGCGTAATTCGCCGTAGCGCGCCGCCGTGTCGCGCACATAATCGAGCGTACGTGGCAGATCGTCCAGAAAGCCCGGCTTGCCATCCCGGTACCACAGGCGCGCAAAGATGCCGAGCACCTTGAGATGGCGCTGCAGGCCGATCAGATCGAACCAGCGCACAAATTCCCCGCGGTTGGCGCCGATCGTGCCGCCTGCGGCGCGCAGGCGCTCGCGGTAGTCATCGAGCCAGGCCTCGACCTCCGCACGCGGCCAGGCGACGTAGCAATCCTTGAGGAGCGAGACCAGGTCGTACGCGATGGGTCCGGACAGCGCGTCCTGGAAATCGATCACGCCGGGACTGCGCTCGGTGGTGATCATGAGATTGCGGGAATGATAATCCCGGTGCACGAGCACCCGCGGCTGCGTGAGTGCCTCGCGCGTCAGCCAGTCGAAAGTGTCGGCCAGCAGCGCGCGCTCTTCTTCGTCAAGCACCAGGGCGAGATGACGGGCGCAGAACCAATCGGGGAGCAGCTGCATCTCGCGCAGCAAAGCGGGCGCGTCGTAGGCCGGCAGCTCAGCAGCACCACCCGCTCCATTGAGCTGGATCAACGCGAGCGTGTCGAGCGCCTGCGCGTAGAGCAGCGGCGCCTCATCCCCGGCCTGGAGACGCGCGAGCATATGGGCGCTGCCCAGGTCCTCGAGCAGCAGCAGTCCGCGGACACTGTCGGCGGCCTCCACCTCGGGCACGTGGACAGCGCAGTCCCTCAACATTCGGGTCACGCGCAGGTACGGCGCCGTGTCTTCCTTGCCGGGCGGCGCGTCCATGACGACCCGCGTGCCACCCTGGGGCCGCCAGACCCGGAAATAACGGCGAAAACTGGCGTCGGCGGACGCCGGCTCGAGCCGGCAGTCACGCGGCCAGCCCAGCTCGCTCGCCAGCCAATCGCGGATCAGTTCGATGCGCGCGTCGGCGCCGCTCATGTTCATCCAGCGTTGAGTTGGGACCGGCCATTATAATGGCGCCGCTAATGATTGCCTTCCCGCAATACCGGCGCCGCGCCCGCCTCGCCCTGCTGCTGTGCGCGCTGGCCGCCGCAGCGCACGCCGCGGACGATTCCTGCGTCGCGGAACCCGCGCATCTGCCATCGGAGCTGAAGCTCGACGGCGCCATCCGGCTCTCGAGCTGCCAGCTGCAGATCGCCGCCAATGGCGATATGGAGCTGCTCGGCAAGGTCACGGTCAACATCGACGGCCGTGACCTGCACTGTGAGCGCCTGAGCTATGACGCGGGCACCCACCAGCTCAAGTTGTCCGGCATGGTGAGCTACGAGGATCAGGGTCTGCGAGTGACGGGGGAAACCGGTAATTACGATGATTCCGGCGCGCAGTTCCGCCACGCCATGTTCGAGTTCCTGCAGCACCCGGGCCGGGGCGAGGCTGATGCGGTCTACATGCACCAGGCCAACCGTATCGAGCTCGAAAACGTGGTCTACACCACCTGCCCGCCTGGTTCGGCCGCCTGGCAGCTGCGCGCCCAGCACATCACTCTGGACACGCGGAAATTACGTGGAGTTGGGCGCAATACCCGCGTCGTGTTCAAGGGCCTGCCCATACTCTACCTGCCCTGGATCTCCTTTCCGCTGAGCAGCGCGCGCGAGACGGGACTGCTGTTCCCGACCCTGGGCAGCTCCTCGCGCAATGGTGCGACGCTCTCGGCGCCCTGGTACTGGAACATTGCACCCAACAAGGACCTGACGTTCACTCCGACGATCTATTCCCGCCGCGGGATCGACACCGGAGTCGAATACCGGTTGCTGACCCCGAGCGGCAGCGGCATCCTGCAGGCCAACTACCTGCCCGACGATCACCTCACACAGCTCGAGCGCAGCTGGCTGCGGCTCCACGCGCATTCCCGCTTCGGAGACTCCTGGCGCGCGCAGGTCGATGCGGAAGGCACCAGCGACACGCATTATTTCGAGGACTTCGCCGACGGGCCGCAGACCAGCAGCACGATCTTCCTGCCGCGCGATCTGCGCGTCGGGCGCAACGGCGAGGTGTGGCAATTGCGCGCGCAGCTGCTGCAGTTCCAGACCCTCGATGACCAGCTCGCCGCCGCGGACCGGCCCTACGCCGAGCTGCCACGGCTCACGGCGACGGCCAGCTGGCGCGGCACCTCGGGGCTGGGCAGCGACCTGGACAGCGAGCTGACCGACTTCCAGCGCGGCACCGGAACCACGGGTTGGCGCGCCCGCGCGCAGCCGGGGATCGGCTTTGAGTACCTGCGGCCCGGGTTTTTCCTGCGCCCGCGTGCTGACTGGGATGTCACGGTCTACCGGCTGCAGGATGCGCCGACGGCGGACGCCTCCCCGGCACGCAGCCTGCCGATCCTGAGCCTCGACAGCGGCCTGCGGCTCGAGCGCGGCGTCGCGCAAGGGGCGCGCCTGGTGACGCTCGAGCCACGGGCCTATTACGTCTACATTCCCTATCGCGACCAGAGCGCGCTGCCGGTCTTCGATTCCGGCCTGCCCGACCCGAATTTCGTGGCGCTGTTCCGCGCCAACCGCTACACCGGGTATGACCGCCTGGGAGACGCGAACAACCTGACCCTGGCGCTCACCGCGCGCATGCTCAACGGACAGACCGGCCAGCGCCTCCTCAGCGCCACGCTCGGCCAGACCCTGCACTTCTCGGAGCCGCGCGTGCTGCTGCCGGGTGAAACGCCCGACACGCGCCGGCGTTCGGATCTGCTCGCGAATGTCGAGCTGGCGGCCTATCACGACTGGAACCTGCACTATGACCTGGCGTGGAACCCGAGCCTGTCGCAGACCGAAAAGTCCCTGCTGAGCCTGCAATATCGCCCGCAGGGCAACCAGGTGGTCAATGTGGGGTACCGCTACACCCGCGGCTCGGTCGAGCAGGCCGAGACTTCGATGGCCTGGCCGTTGGCGCGGCGCTGGGATTTCTATGGCCGTGTCGTGTATTCGGTCTTCGACCACCGGCTGATCGAAAGCTTTGCCGGGCTGCAATACAAGGACACCTGCTGGGGGATGCGGGTCGTGGTGCGCGACTCGGTCAGCAATCGGGCGGGTACGCGGGATACCGGCTGGTACCTGCAATTGGAACTCAAGGGGCTCTCCAGTGTCGGATCCGCTGCCGACTCTTTCCTGCTGGGTTCGATTCAGGGATACTCCCCGACCTCCTCAAGCCGTTGAGCTTCAAAGAAAAGATGACAACCCGCAGAATGACGACCCGGTGGCTGGCTGCCCTGAGCCTGTGCGTCGCCGCCACGGCGCTCGCGGCCACGCCCGCGGCCACGCCCGCGGCCACGCCCGCGGCGCAGCCCTCCCCGCGCGTCCACCCCAGCCGCGGCAACTCGCTCGATCGCATCGTCGCGGTCGTCAACGATGGGGTGGTACTGGAGAGCGAACTCAACAACGAAGTGCAGGTCGTGACCCAGCGACTGCGCGCGCAGAATGTAGCGTTGCCGGCCGAGCAGGTGGTGCGCGAACAGGTGCTGGAGCGGCTGGTGCTCGAGACCATCCAGGAACAGCGCGCGGAACGGGCCGGCATCAGTGTTTCCGACGAGCAGATCAACGCCGCGCTGCAGGACATCGCCCAGCGCAACAATGTCAGCTTTAACCAGCTGCCGGAAAAGCTGGCGGCGGAGGGCCTGGTCTACGCCGACTACCGCAGCAACCTGCGGCGCGAGATCCAGCGCCAGCTCCTGCGCGGTCGTGACGTCATGCAGCGCATCAGCATCACACCACGCGAACTGGACCAGTACATCGAACGCCAGAAAGGCACCGCCTCCGCCAACAGCGAATACAACGTCTCCCACATCCTGGTTGCCATCGCCCAGGACGCCACCCCGGGGCAGCTGGCCGCCGCACGCGCCAAGGCCGAGGATCTCGTGACGCGGGCGCGCAAAGGCGAAGCATTCAACCAGCTGGCGGTGAGCTTTTCCGACAGCCAGACCGCACTGGACGGCGGCTCGCTTGGTTGGCTCAAGGGCCCGGCACTGCCGACCTTTCTCGCCGACGTCGTGCCGCGCATGAAGGCTGGCGAAATCAGCGACGTGATTCAGACCGGCAGCGGCTTTCACCTCGTGCGGCTCAACGACATGCGCTTGATCACCACGGCGCAGATCGTCAAGCAGACGCATTTGCGCCATATCCTGCTGAAGACCTCGGAAATCGAGGATGACGCGACCGTCCGTCAGAAACTGACCGAGATGCGCACGCAGATCCTCGCCGGCGCGGATTTCGCGATCCTGGCCAAGGCGAGTTCGGCCGACCCGGGCTCGGCGATCGAAGGGGGCGACCTGGGCTGGACGACGCTCGAGAGCTTCGCGCCGGAATTCGCACGCCAGGCGGACCTGCTCCAGGACAATGAGATCAGCGAACCGTTCAAGACCCAGTTCGGCTGGCACATCGTACAGATGCTGGGCCGGCGCGATTTTGACAACACCGCCACCGCGGAGCGCGAACAGGCGTTCCAGCAGCTGCGCGAGAGCCGGGTCGACGAGGCAACCGACATCTGGTTGCAGCAGCTGCGTGACGAGGCTTACGTCGAACTGAGGCTCTGATCACCGCAGCGTCCGTGCCTACGCTCCCCAGCAGTACCGGCCGGCCCATCGCCCTGACCTGCGGAGAGAGCGCCGGTATCGGGCCCGACCTGTGCCTGATCGTGGCCCAGCGCGCCCGCGATTACCCCCTGGTGTGCCTGGCCGATCGCTCACTGCTGGAAGAACGCGCGCGCGCGCTCGGGCTGCGCTGCCAGTTCAGCGACTACCGCGAGCAACTGGCACCGGAACGCGCCGCCGGCATGTTGAGCGTGCTGCACCTGCCGCTGGCCACCCGCGCCATCTGCGGCCAGCTCGATCGCCGCAACGCGCACGCCACCCTGCAACTCATCGATCGTGCGGTCGACGGCTGCCGGAGCGGCGAGTTCGCCGCGATGGTTACGGCCCCGGTGCAAAAGAGCGTCATCATTGACGCCGGGTTTGCCTTCAGCGGGCACACCGAGTACATCGCCGCGCGCTGCCACGTGCCACAGGCGGTGATGCTGCTCATCGCCGGCCGGCTGCGCGTGGCGCTGGCAACC
>DASWFL010000338.1:0-4258 GCA_036394255.1 Steroidobacteraceae bacterium | reverse complement strand
GCTGGCGGGAATCGGCGGGATCAGCCTCCTGGGCTGGGCGGCCGCCAGCGTTGCGGCGCTCGCCATTGCGCTCGGTTTCGCGCGGCTCGCGGCCCGCAGCCCCGCGGCCGGCGGCCCCTGCGCCTACGCGCAGAGCGCGTTCGGGCGCCCGGTGGGCTTCCAGGCCTATCTGATGTACGTGATCATCTGCTGGGTCGGCAATCTCGGCGTTGCCATTGGGGCGATCGGGTATCTCGGTGCATTGCTACCCGGCGTTGATGCCGGCTGGTACGGCACGGGGGCGGCCGTGCTCCTCATCGTAATGCTGACGGTGCTGAATCTGTTTGGCCCGCGGCGTGCCTGCCAGTTCGACGCGATTGCCATCATCTGCGGGCTCCTGCCCGTGCTGCTGGTCGCGACCTTTGGCTGGCTGCATTTCGATGCCGCGCTGTTCCACCGCTCGTGGAATCCAGGCGGCCTTGCGATCAGCTCGGCCCTGCCCCGCTCACTGCTGCTCGTGTTCTGGGCCTTTCTGGGACTCGAGAGCGCCTCGATCGCAGCGGCAGTCGTCGAGCGGCCTGAACGCAATGTCGCGGTAGCCACGCTGGGCGGCGTACTCCTCGCGGCAATCGTCTACATGGCGGCATCCGCGGCCATCTTCGGCCTGGTGCCCCTCAGTGTGCTGAGCCACACGAATGCGCCCTTCGCGGAGGCCACGCGTGTGCTGCTCGGCACGGCGGCAGCCGGACTGGTCGCCCTCGCCGCGCTCGTCAAGACTGTTGGCACGCTGTCGGGATGGATCCTGCTGGCCGCGCAGACCGGCCAGGCCGCCGCCCGGCAGGGTTTCCTGCCGCGTGCACTCACACTGCAGGATGCGCGCGGCGTTCCGGTCCGCGCCCTGCTGGTGTCCAGCAGCTTTACCTGTCTGGTGGCGATCGTCACCAAATCTTCAACGCTGGCGCAGCAGTTCGAGAGCCTGGTGCACCTGTCGGTCCTGCTCTCGCTGGCGGTCTACGCCGCAGCGCTGGCGGCGCTGTTCCAGCGCAGGGCCGCCCTGCAGGACACGCTGAACTCCTTTTACAGGACGTGCGCGGCGCTCGGCATCCTGTTCTGCCTGTATGTCATCGGCAGCGGCCCGCGTTTCATGCTGTGGATGCTGGCGGGCCTGGTGATCGTGCTCTCACTGATATATGCGCTCGCGCTGCGCCCCAGGGCTCGCGCGATCAGCGGGTGATGAGCAGCGCGAGAGAGCAGGAGTGCGCGTTCGTCGCCGAGGCATTTTGAACGCCGGACCTGAGTCTAGGGCTACAATTTCTTCACAGCGCGCTTCACGCCATTTCACCGCAGCCCGTACCCCGTGCGGCGCACTCTGCGCCTAATTTGAGCGGACTTCGGTTTCCTGCGCGGTGCAGCCAACAGATCGAGCGTCTTCGTCGCGAACACGGCAAGTCTCCCGGAGCCGGGCGATGCTGGGACCAGCGGTCCGTTCCCGGTATCGTCGACGCGTTGCCGCGATGGCGGGCCAGATCTGTGTACTGTTTGCCTGCTGTCTACACGCTTGTTCCCAACGGTTCATGGGAAACGGGTTCCCCGGGTTCCTGTCAGGGCAATTCAGCAATTATTCAGTTTCAATTTACATTCGCTGCGTATAAGAGGCCGTGGCGATGCACGCGGGACTGGCGTGATGGGAGCGAGCCAACAGAAGGCTGCAAGGTACGGCTGAGGCGGATTCGATATCGACAGCGCGGGATGGTGCTCCCGACCGCCACGGGTCGAGTGCGCCAGTGCGCTGCGAGGCCGCATGCAGCGAATGCGAGGAGCGGGGCACAGAATAATGAGCAATTCGGGGCAACTCGTGACGAATGCCTGCAGGAGGAACTGGACGCCGGTAGGATTTCGGATCCCATTGCTCCTGGCTTTGGTCGTTTACCTGGCCCAGCACCCGCTCGGCGCCGCAGAGTTCAACCTCGACGATTTGCCTCACTACCGAGCCGAGCCACAAGTGGCAGGGATGATCCGAAATTTCGGCTTCCCGCTGGCGGGCGCGATGCGGGCCTGGGAAGACGAGTTTCAGAAATATCAGCCGCGCGTCCGCTTTGCTGACCGATTTCCCAGCGGTGATGTTGCCATCGCGGGCCTGGTCAGCGGGGTCTCGGATCTTGGGCCGCAGGGGCGAGAGCTCACGCTGATCGAGCACCTGATGTTCTATGAGACCTTCGGCCATGCGCCCAGCGCCGTAACGGTTGCGACCGGCGCCTACGACACTGAGGGCATGGCCAACGGCCTGGTGGTATTCGTCAACGCCAGGAATCCGATCGCGAGTCTCACGGTGGACCAGCTGGAGGGCATATTCGGCGCTGAACGCACCGGCACGCTTCTCGGCTTCAAGTGGCAACTGCACAACGCGCGGGGCGAGGCGATGAATCTTCGTACCTGGGGCCAGTTGGGACTCACGGGTGACTGGGCCCGTCAGGAAATTCACGCCTACGGGCACGCTCCCTCGGGGACGACCAATTACTTTCAGCTGCGGGTGCTGCACGGCAGTGACAAATGGAATCCGAACTACCGCGAGTACGTCGAGAGCGGCTCAAAGATGATCGGTGACGATGATGTGGCCATGTTGGGTGGCCTGCACCACATGCTGGCCGACGAGCTGTCGCAGGATCCCTACGGGATTGCCTGGAGCGTGTTGCCGCAGGCACGGGGTGTCTCGGGCATCAAGGCGCTGGCCTTGGCGAGTGATGCCCAAGGGCCGTTCGTGCTGCCGAGCGAGCAAAGCTTCCAGGACCGAAGCTATCCGCTGTCCCGGAGCATCTACATCTATTTCGACCGCAAGCCGGGCACGCCTCTGGATCCGAAACTCAGGGAGTTCCTCCGTTTTGTATTGAGCCAGGAGGGCCAGCGGGTAATTGCCAAGCTGGGGAAATACCTGCCGCTGACCAGGGAAGTTGTGACCGCGCAGCTCAAATTGCTCGAATAACTGCTGGGCCGTAATCAGGACCAGCAATCGGTGATTGAGTCAGCAATTTCATCGGGAAGGTCAGCCGGAATCAACACTGGGAGAACGATGTGAAATATTGGGAAGTTGCCAGCCGCACCTTGCTGTGCTGCCTATCAATTGGAGTGAGTCTGGTCGGCAGTGCGGCCGAGCCCGCCGCCGAGGCAGCGAAACCGGGCGAGCTGGAGGAGGTGATTGTGACCTCACGTTTCATCAACGAGGACAGCAACAATTCGATGAAACTCGGGATTGCCGCGAAGGACACCCCGTTCTCGGTTTCCAATTATACCAACAGCTTTATGAAGTCCATCGAGACGACGCAGATCGCGGACCTGTATCGATATATGACCGGCTTGCAAAAGGCGGGTGGCACTGGCTACGACCTGACCCTCCGCGGTTTTTCTACCACTGATCTGGATCGCAATACGGTCCTGACCGACGGTCTGCCGGGACTGTCCGTGCGCTTCGGTTCGCCGCCAACGGTGGGTACCGATCACGTCGAGCTGGTCAAAGGTGCGGCCTCACTCCTGTACGGCGCTGTCCAGCCAGGGGGGTTCGTCAACATGATCACGAAGAAGCCCTCCGCACGGGAAATGACGGAATTCTCGGTTCTTGGAACGATCGGAGCAAGCTCCTACCATCGGGTACACGGTGGTGATATATCGGTTGACTCCACCGGCCCGCTGGGCCAGGGGGATACGTTCCTTTACCGAGTCATTGCGCAGGCCAGTTACGACGACAAATTCAGGGACCGTTCCTACGAGCGCACCAGCTTCCTGGCGCCCATGATGACCTGGAACCTCAGCGCGACGACCACACTGACCGGGCAATTTGAGTACCGCACCGCCGAAGCCAACTACTCGAGCTTCTATCTGCTGGCACCGCGCCGACCGGTGGCGTTTACGGTCAGTCAGCTGGCGCCGATCCAGACCAACTACATCGGGCCAGGGAACTATCTTAACGAACGCGGCCAGGTCACGAGCCTGGTGCTGCACCACGATTTCTCGGACGGTGCGATCTGGACCACCTCGATTCGAAATGTCAATCACCGGGACTGGGCCCATGCCTTTGACGTCGGTCCGTTCGATAGGACCGCCGACCCCACGTTTCATACCCTAGATATCCGCGCCCGTGGCCAGTCCAACCTGCGAACCTATCTGTTTGGCGACACGAACCTGATCCTGCCGTTTAAGACCGGACCGTTTAGCCACCGCCTGATAGCGGGACTAAGTCTTGGGAGGGAGGTGGATGACTTCACCCGCACCCAATACTGCAACATCA
>DASWFL010000337.1:0-7299 GCA_036394255.1 Steroidobacteraceae bacterium | reverse complement strand
CGGGCGACTACCCTTTCCTGCGCCATGAGTTCCTGTCCGCGCTCGAGGCCAGCGGCTCCGTGGCGCCCGCCACGGGCTGGACGCCGCGGCATCTGCTGCTCGGCCAGGCGGCGCAGCCGCTGGCGCTCGCACCCCTGTACGAAAAGAGCCATTCCTGGGGCGAGTTCGTCTTCGACTTCGCCTGGGCGCGCGCCTGGGAGGGACGGGGCCTGGATTACTACCCCAAGCTCCTGCTGGCGATCCCCTTTACGCCCGCGACGGGGCCGCGTCTGCTCTGCGCCGGCGAGGACGAGCCGACACGGTCCGGCCGGCGCCTGACAGCGCTGCGCGCGCTGGAACGGGACGCACAGAGTCGGGGCCGCTCCTCCGTCCACGCCCTGTTCATCGACGATGCGCTGCGCGCGACGGCCGGGGAGGCGGGCTGGCTCCTGCGGCGCGATTGCCACTTCCAGTGGCACAACCGCGCCTATCGTGATTTCGAGGATTTCCTCGCGGGCTTTTCGGCCGACAAACGCAAGAAGGTGCGCCGCGAGCGCCGCCGGATCGCCGAGCAGGGCATCGCATTCACGACGCGCAGCGGTTCCGAGCTGGACGGGGCGACTCTCGGGCGTCTCCATGATCTGCACGCCGCTACCTTCGTGCGCCACGGCCACCTGCCCTATCTGAATGCCCGCTTCTTCCGCCAGATCGCCGCCAGCATGGGTGAGGCCTTCGTGGCCGTGCTCGCCGAACGCGCCGGCGCACTCGTCGCCGCCGCCGTCTATTTTCGCTCCAGCACCACGCTCTATGGCCGCTACTGGGGCGCCACCGGCGATTTTCACAGCCTGCACTTCGAAGCCTGCTACTACCAGGGCATCGAATACTGCATCCGCCACGGCCTGCAGCGCTTCGAGCCCGGTACGCAGGGCGAACACAAACTGGCGCGCGGCTTCGAGCCGGTATTCACCTGGTCCGCGCATTGGCTCGCCGATCCGGCCCTGCGCACGGCCGTGGCGCGCTACCTCGAGCGCGAGGAGGCGGCCGTGACAGAATACGCGGATGCGGCCGCCCGCCACACGCCGTTCCGCGCCTGTCCGGACTGAGTGCACGCCGTGATCGCCTGGCTGGCCCCAGGCGACCCGCCCGATCACTTCCCCGCCGTGGAGCGCGCCCTGCTCGAGCCGCCCGGATTGCTCGCCGCGGGTGGCGACCTGTCCTGCGAGCGGCTGGTGGCAGCCTACCGCCGCGGCATATTCCCCTGGTATTCGCCCGGCCAGCCGGTGCTGTGGTGGTCGCCCGATCCGCGGGAAGTGCTGCTCCCGCAGGAGTTTCACACCTCCAGGAGCCTGCAGCGCGCGCAGCGCCTGCGGGGTTTTGAGTATCACGTCGACCGGGACTTCGCGGCCGTCATTACCGCCTGCGCGGCGCCCCGGGCCCATAGTCCCGGGACCTGGATCACCCCGGAGATGCACGCCGCCTACCTCGCCCTCCATGGACGTGGCATCGCGCACAGCGCCGAGATCTGGCGCGCCGGTACCCTGGTCGGCGGCATGTACGGCGTGCAGCTCGGGCGGGTCTACTTCGGGGAGTCCATGTTCAGCCTGGAGCGCGACGCCTCCAAGGCGGCCCTGGCCGGCCTGGTGCGACAGTGCCTGGCCGACGGCACCGAGATGATCGACTGCCAGCTGCCCTCGGCGCACCTGCGGAGCCTCGGCAGCCGAGCCCTGCGGCGGGAGGAATTCCTGCGCCGCCTCGCGCACGGACTGGGGCCGCTCAAGGCCTGAAAGTCCGCTGCACCCCGGAAGCTGCATTGCAATGCGGGGGGGCTTTATGCAGAATTCGCGGCCCTTGGGTCAGTCGTGAGCGGCATGGCAAAAGAAGACGCCATTCAGATGGAAGGCGAGGTCGTGGAGACCCTGCCGAATACCACCTTCCGTGTGCAGCTCAAGAATGGGCACGTGGTCACGGCGCACATCTCGGGCAAGATGCGCAAGAACTACATCCGCATCCTGACCGGCGACGCCGTGACGGTCGAGATGACCCCTTACGATCTGAGCAAGGGCCGCATCGTCTATCGCGGTCGCTAGCAGGGTTCGAAAGCAGGCACTGTCTGTCGGTGCCATCAGACCACGTCCTCACCCGTTCGCCAGGCGCTCAGACGAGTGCTTCACCGAGCCGGGTTGGCCCAGGGCAGCTTCATTGCGCCTCATCGGAGCCACGCCCATAATCCCTCGCGCCAGAACCACCGGGGGGAAGCTATGCCAAGCGTTCTGATTCGGGTCCTGTCGCTGGCGGCGCTTTCAGTGGCACTTTCAAGTTGCGTATCGGACGGGATGTGCATTTGGAACTGCGGAAACCAGCACTCCGGCTCGACGCCGCTGGTGGAATTCCTCTACCCTGATGGCAAAGTTCCGCAAGTTGATGCAACACCGGAACTGAAGATTCCGCTGACCGTGGGCTTGAGCTTCCTGCCCAGTCGCGGTGGCTCCGAGCGACTTGACGCGACGCAGAAGGAACAGATTCTCGCCAGCATCAAGGCGCATTTCCTGACGCGCCCGTACGTGCGCGACATTCAGATCATTTCCGAAGGGTATCTCAATCCGCACGGCGGCTTTGACTCCCTGCAGCAGCTGGCGCGACTGCAGCAACTCGATGTGGTGGCGCTGGTGTCTTACGATCAGGTCGCACGACAAAGCGAGAACAACCGTTCATTGGCCTACCTGACGATTGTCGGCGCATTTCTCATCCGAGGCAGTGAGAATGAGACCTCTACGCTGCTCGATCTGGCGGTCCTCGATCCCAAATCACGCAGCCTCATTCTGCGGGCGGCGGGCACGAGTCACACCAGCGGCAGCAGTACCGCCGTACGCCAGAGCGCTGAGGTGCAGCATCAGAGCGCGCAGGGACTGGATGCCGCGGCACAAGAACTGAACTCAAACCTCGACCGAGAGCTCACCGCGTTTGCCGAGCGGGTCAAGGCGGGCAATGCCCCCGTGCGCGTCGTTCAGCGCAGTGGCGGGGCCGGCGCCCTCGATGTCGCCAGTGTGATGATCCTTTTTGGAAACGGCCTGTCTCGCAATGGTCAGCAGACGGAGGCGGCCAGGCCCTCTCCTGCACCGACACCCTCGCACTCCCGGCCGCTGATGCACCAATAGCCGACTTCAGGTTTCCACCAGAGGTTCGGGCGCGGCGAGGCACTCGATGCTGAGCCCGCTGCCGTCGGCCGCCAGCGTAACGAGGGCCTGACCGCCGCCGCTGAGTTTGCCGAACAGCAGCTCATCGGCGAGTGGCCGCTTGACGTGCTCCTGGATGATCCGCGCCATCGGCCGGGCGCCCATCTTCGGGTCATAGCCCTTGACGGCGATCCAGCGGCGCGCCGCCTCATCGACGCTCAGGGTGACGCCCTTGTTCTCGAGCTGCGCCTCCGCCTCGAGCAGCAGTTTGTCGACCACGCGCTCGATGGTGCGCGCATCGAGCGACGCAAACTGGATGATCGCATCGAGCCGGTTGCGGAACTCCGGCGAGAACAGGCGCCGCACCGCCTCCAGGCCATCACTGCTGTTATCGGCGCTGACGAAGCCGATCGAGGGCCGGCTCATTTCCATCGCGCCGGCGTTGGTGGTCATGACGATGATCACGTGGCGGAAGTCGCTCTTGCGGCCGTTGTTGTCGGTGAGCGTGCCGTGATCCATGACCTGCAGCAGCAGGTTGAACACGTCCGGGTGCGCTTTCTCGACCTCATCGAGCAGCAGCACACAATGTGGATGCTTGGTGATCGCCTCGGTGAGCAGCCCGCCCTGGTCGAAGCCGACGTAGCCGGGTGGCGCGCCGATCAGGCGCGAGACCGTGTGCCGCTCCATGTATTCGGACATGTCGAAGCGCAGGAACTCCACGCCCATGGTGAGCGCGAGCTGGCGCGTCACCTCGGTCTTGCCTACGCCGGTGGGCCCGGCGAACAGGAAGCTGCCCACCGGACGGCGCTGGTCGCCCAGACCTGAGCGGGCCATCTTGATCGCCGCCGCCAGCATGCCGATGGCCGCGTCCTGCCCGAAGATCACCAGCTTCAGGCTCCGCTCCAGGTTCCGCAGCACGTCGCGGTCGGAAGAGGACACGGTCTTCGGCGGGATGCGGGCCATGCGCGCCACGACATCCTCGATGTGCCGCACCTCGACCCGCTGCTCCCGTTCGAGCGCCGGCTTGAGCCGCAGGCGCGCACCGGCTTCATCGACCACATCAATCGCCTTGTCCGGGAGCCGGCGGTCGTTGATGTGGCGATCGGCGAGTTCGGCGGCGGCGCGCAGCGCCTCGGGCGCGTAGCTGACGCTGTGATGTTCCTCGAATTTCGGCCTGAGTCCGTTGAGGATCTCGATCGTTTCAGCAACCGAGGGCTCGGCGACGTCGATCTTCTGGAAGCGCCGCGCCAACGCGTGGTCCTTCTCGAAGATGCCGCGATATTCCTGGTAGGTGGTCGAGCCGATGCAGCGCATCTCGCCGTTGGTGAGCACGGGCTTGATCAGATTGGACGCATCCATCACGCCGCCGGAGGCCGCCCCGGCGCCGATGACCGTGTGGATCTCGTCGATGAACAGGATCGCGCCGGGGCGCTTTTTCAGTTCGCCGATCACGGCCTTGAGGCGCTTCTCGAAATCGCCGCGGTACTTCGTGCCGGCGATCAGCGCGCCCAGGTCGAGTGCGTAGATCGTGCAGTCCGAGAGCACGTCGGGAACCCGGCCCTCGACGATCAGGCGCGCCAGGCCTTCAGCAATGGCCGTCTTGCCCACGCCGGCTTCCCCGACGTAGAGCGGATTGTTCTTGCGCCGGCGGCACAGGATCTCGATCGTGCGCTCGATCTCGAGCGTACGCCCGATCAGCGGATCGATGCGGCCGTCCTGCGCCTGGGCGTTGAGGTTGGTGGCATACTTTTCGAGCGCGCCGCCCTCGCCTTCGCGCTCACCCTCGGTGGGCGCGGCCTCCTCGGACTCCGGCTTGGACTCGCTCCCGCGCGCCAGGCCGTGTGAGATGAAGTTCACGACGTCCAGGCGCGTGACGTTCTGGCGGGCAAGCAGGAACACCGCGTGACTCTGCTTTTCGCTGAACACCGCGACCAGCACGTTGACCACGCCCACTTCCTTGCGGCCGCTGGACTGCACATGGAACACGGCGCGCTGCAGTACGCGCTGGAAGGCCAGCGTCGGTTGCACCTCGCGCTCCTCGTCCTCTCCCAGGCGCGGGGTATTGCTCTCGATATGGGTGCGCAGTTCCGCCGCCAGCCGGTCGGGCACGGCGCCGCAGCCGCTCAGCACCTCACGCACCTTTGGCGCATCGAGCAGCGCCAGCAGCAGCTGCTCGACGGTCAGCAGTTCATGGCGTTGCGCCCGCGCCTCGCGGAACGCCTGGTTGAGACAGAATTCGAGTTCGCTGGACAGCACTTTAAGTCAGGCTCCGCTCCGGATTCAGGCTTCCTCGAGTGTGCACAGCAGCGGGTGCTGGTGCTCACGCGAATAATGAGTGACCTGCGCCACTTTGGTCTCGGCGATCTCGTAGGTAAAGACCCCGCAATCGCCCTTGCCGCGAGTATGCACCTCGAGCATCACGCGCGTGGCGGCGTGGCGCGCCATGGCGAAGAAGCGCTCCAGCACGTCCACCACGAATTCCATGGGCGTGTAATCATCGTTCAGCAGCACCACACGGAACAGCGGCGGCACCTTGGTGGCCGGAACCGCCTCCTCCACCGCCACGCCCTGGTCTGGCCGTTCACTGTTTGCGCTCATGTCAGCACAGATTATAAAGCCGGAACGGCGCCCGCGTCCGCGCCCGTCACAAATCTCTGCAAAGCCCGAAAGTCTGAAAAAAACAGGGAGTTGAGTGATTCGATCGCTGCGCCGTATCATGCCTTGATATGCGCTGGATGGACCAACTGAGATCGGCCGGGGGGCTGCAGGCCACGCTGCTGGAGCAGGGACCGCGCCTGGCGACGATCGTGCTGGCCGGGCTCCTCGCCATCCAGGCCGGCTTCCTGGTCACGGCTCAGAACCGGGGAAGCCCTTTGGGTGCCGCCGCCGGTCCAGTACCCGAGCTCAATCCTCCGGCACCGCCGGTACAGCTGGCCAGCATTGCCTCCGCCCACCTGTTTGGCGAGGCCCAGAACACCGGTGTCGATGCCAACGCGCCGCAGACGAACGTGCAGTTGCTCCTGACCGGCGTCCTGGCGGTGCCCGACCCGAAGCGGGGATTGGCGATCATCGGCCCGACGGCCGCCGCCGGCCGGCTCTATACCGTCGGCAGTGCGCTGCCCGGGGGCGTCAGCCTGTACGCGGTGTATGCCGACCGCGTCCTGGTCAGCCGCGGAGGCGTGATTGAATCGCTCCTGCTGCCCAAGCAGCTCCAGCCTGCCCCCGTAGCGGTGGCCAGCACCGGCCAGAGTCTCGGCCAGCGCGTGGCCGCGCTCGCGCAGGGGAACGGTGCCCTGCTGGGCGGGCTGGTGCGTGCGCAGCCGGTGCTCGCCGGCGGCAAGCTCACCGGCTACCGCATCTTTCCGGGAGGCCGGGGCAACCTCAGTTCCTTCACCCAGCTGGGACTGCGCCCCGGCGACCTGATCACGGCCGTGAACGGCACACCGCTGGACGATCCCAATCGCGGCAACGAGATCCTGCAGACGCTGTCGTCCTCCGGGAGCGCCAATGTGACGATCCAGCGCAACGGCCAGTCACTCGATTTGAACCTTAACCTTGAAACCGTGGTCAATGACGCAGAGAGTGCGGCAGCGCAGGCCACCGCGGCCGAGCGCCGCGGCGGGGCTTTCGGTGCGCCTATCATGGGTGGCGGTCGATTGCCCGGGCTGCGCGGCAGCATCGGCACTCCGGCAGCGGGCAACGGCGATGAGGCCGGCGTCCCCGTGCCACCTACCCCTGAGCCGCCGAGCGACACGCCCGACGATCAATAGAAGCGAATCCGCCTCATGCCCCAACCCTCTGTTCCGCTGCCTCGCCGCGCTTTCGCGCCGGCGGCCGCCGCCACCCTCCTGCTGCTCGCAATTCCGACGATCGCGCAGCAGACCGGACCGCGCATCACGCCTAATTTCAAGAATGCGGGCATCACGGAACTGATCGAGGCGGTGAGCGCCGCGACCGGCAAGAATTTCATCATCGATCCGCGGGTGCAGGCGCAGGTCACCTGGATCTCGGGCGCGGGCACCTCGATGACCCCCGAGCAGTTCTACCAGGGATTCCTGTCCGTGCTGCAGGTCCACGGTTTCGTGGCGGTGCCCGCGGGCAACCAGGTCAAGGTGCTGCCGGATGCCAACATGCGCCAGCTCCCCGG
>DASWFL010000336.1:0-3676 GCA_036394255.1 Steroidobacteraceae bacterium | reverse complement strand
CATCTTTGAAAATCTGAGTCTGCAGGCGCGGCACGGCGAGATCACCGCCGTACTGGGACCCAGCGGCACGGGCAAGACGACGCTGTTGCGTCTGCTGATGGGCGCGATCCGGCCCGCGGCCGGCCGCGTGACCGTGTTTGGCGAGAATGTACCGGCACTGAAGCGCGCGGAGCTTTACGGCCTGCGCCGTCGTATCGGCATGCTGTTTCAGAACGGCGCGCTGATGAGCGATCTCAGCGTATTCGAAAACGTGGCCTTCCCGCTGCGCGCACACACCCGCCTGCCTGAACCCCTGCTGCGGCGATTGGTACTCATGAAATTGCAGGCCGTGGGCCTGCGTGGCGCTGCGGAATTGGCGCCCGCGGCACTGTCGGGTGGCATGGCGAGGCGCGTGGCGCTGGCGCGGGCAATTGCGATGGATCCGGAATTGCTGATTTACGATGAACCGTTCGTGGGCCTGGATCCCATTTCTCTGGGCGTGATCCTCAGGCTCATCCAGTCGCTGAACTCGACGCTCGGCATCACCACGATCGTGGTCACGCATGACGTGCAGGAGATCAGCCGCATTGCCCACCAGAGTTACCTGCTGGCCAATGGCGGCGTGGTCGCGGCCGGGAGTCCCGCCGAGTTGCGCACGACCGCCGCACCGGTCGTCAACCAGTTCATGAACGGCCTGCCGGACGGTCCGGTGCCCTTCCACGTCCCTGCGCCCGACTACAGTGAGCAACTGCTGGCCTATACGGATGGATAGCATTCTACTGCTGCCCTTGCGCGCTGCCCTCGTCAAGGTGGGGCGCGTCACCCTGTTTCTGGGACGTGTCGTGGGGCAGTGTCTGCCCTCACTCGCCCATCCGCGCCTGCTGGTGGCCCAGATCTACAATGCCGGGGGCCGCTCGCTGATCATCGTCATGCTGTGCGGCCTGTTCGTCGGCATGGTGCTGGGACTGCAGGGCTACGATCTGCTGCAGCGCTTTGGTTCCGAGTCGGCGCTCGGAGAGGCCGCGGCCCTGGGCCTGGTCAAGGAGCTGGGTCCGGTGATCACGGCGCTGCTGTTCGCGGGCCGTGCCGGCACCTCCCTGACTTCCGAGATCGGCCTGATGCGCGCAACCGATCAGCTCACGGCGATGGAGATGATGGCGGTCGATCCGGTGCGGCGCGTGGTCGCGCCGCGCTTCCTGGGTGGCATCATCGCCGTGCCGCTGCTGACTGCGATCTTCGATGCCGTTGGCATCTTTGGTGCGCAGCTCATCGGCGTCGGCCTGCTGCGCGTCGATTCGGGCACCTTCTGGTCCCTCATGCAGGGTGCGGTCGAAATGCGCGATGTCACGCAGGGCCTGGTGAAGAGTCTTTGCTTCGGCCTGGCCTGCAGCCTGATGGCCGTTTACGAGGGTTATCATGCCGAGCCGACGGCCGAAGGTGTGGGACTGGCGACCACGCGCACGGTGGTGAGCTCGGCGGTCCTGACGCTGATACTCGATTACATGCTGACCGCGGCCTTCCTACGTTCCTGAGGAGCTGAAAGTCATGGCTAATCCCAATCGGAGTCTGGAAATCGGCACTGGCCTGTTCGTGCTGCTGGGATTCGCGGCACTGGCGTTCCTGACCACGCAGCTTCCGGGGAGCGGGATCCAGCTGAGCAATGCCAGGGAGATGTACCAGGTGACCGCTGACTTCGACAATATCGGCGACCTGAAGGTCGGTGCACCGGTGACGATGGCGGGTGTGCGCATTGGCCGGGTCAATGCGGTGAGCTTCGACAGCACCACGTTCAAGGCACACGTGACGCTCGGCATCGAACGCAGTTACCGCCAGATTCCCGAGGATACCTTTGCCGCGATCCAGACCTCCGGACTGCTGGGCGCCAAGTACGTCGGCTTCAGCACTCCCGGCGGGTCCAACACCTACCTGACCGAGGGCAGCCAGATGCAGTTTACGCAGTCCGCGCTCGTGCTCGAGGACCTCGTCAACAGGCTATTTGCCAGCGTGGCCGGCAAGAAGGACAGCAATGCGAAATAGGGACTGGGGCAGAGTTCGGCCGCGCATCGGCATCGCCGTCGTGTGCGCTGCGGCCCTGCTTCTGGCTCTGGCCGCGCCGCGCCCGGCAATGGCCGCCGGCGAGACTGCGGCCGCGCCGGCGGCGGGGAGCGGTGTCATCGATACCGACCCGGGGCTGCTCATCGAGTCCGCCGCCCAGGAAATGCTGCGCGATCTGGATGCCCACCGCGCCGAATACCGCAAGGAGCCGGGCAAGGTCAACACGCTCGTCGACCGGATCCTGCTGCCGCACTTCGACACCGAATACTCGGCGCGGCTGGTGCTCGGGAGGCACTGGAATACCGCGAGCCCCGAGCAACGCCAGCGCTTCGTCAACAGCTTCTATCATTCGCTGCTGAACAGTTATGGCACGGCCCTGCTGGATTTCACCGACGATCGGCTCAAGGTGCTGCCCTACAGAGGAGACCCGGCGGCGAGCAGCGCCACGGTGCGTACCCTGGTGCGCAAGAGCGACGGCGGCGTGGTCGCCGTGAACTACAGCCTGCACCGCACGGCCAAGGGCTGGAAGGCCTGGGACGTCATCATCGAGGGCATCAGCTACGTGAAGAGCTTTCGCGACGACTTCGGCGCCGAGATCGAGCAGAACGGCGTCGAGTCCCTGATTGCGCGCCTGGAGAAAGGGGGCGGCGCCAAGTGAGCGGGGCAGGCACTGCCCGCGCGCCCGCCGCGAACGAGGCCGCCGTGAAGGATGCCGGCGCGGGACGCTTCCTGCTGTCCGGGGCGCTGACCATGGCGAGCGCTGCCCGGCTGCGCGGCGAGGGATTGCGGGCCTTCGCGGCCCACGGCGGCGGGCTCGAGATCGACCTCAGTGCCGTGGCACGCGTGGACAGCGCCAGCCTGGCGCTGCTGATCGACTGGCTCGCCTGGGCGCGCGCGGCGGGGCGCGCGATGCGATTCACGGCGTTGCCGGCCGCGATGCTGGCGCTGGCGCGGCTCAGCGATGTCGAGTCGCTCCTCCTCGGCGGTTCCGCCGCGCCCTAGTTGGGGGTGCTGTCGGGCGCCGGGGCGGCATCGGGCGCCGGGGAGGCATCGGGCGCCGGGGCGGCATCGGGCGCCGGAGCGGCATCCGGCGCCGGAGCGGCATCGGGCGCCGGAGCGGCATCGGGCGGCAGGTCCTCGCCGAAGTCAGCCGGCACTTCATCGACGGCACCATCCTTGACCAGGTACTCGCGGCGCTGCAGCCAGGCATTGCGCACGAAGGCGTAAGGGTCGTAGGCGCGTTCGAGCACCGCGTCGGTGTCCAGGAGTGAGGCGCGCAGCTCCAGTTTTTCGGTGGCCCACAGGCCCCAGCGCACCGTGGAGTCCTTGATGTAGTGGCGGCCGCTGCTGTACTCGTCGGCAAGCTTGGCCGGCGCATCCCTGAAGCTGGACGGACCGAGGAGCGGCACCATCAGGTAGGGGCCCGGCGGCACGCCCCATTTTCCCAGCGTCTGTCCGAAATCCTCGTCGTGCCGCTCGAACCCCGCCGGCGTCGCCGGGTCGAAGAAACCCAGCCCCGCGACGCTGTTGATCAGCAGCCGGGTGAAATCGCGGCCCCCGTCCACGACTTTCCCCTGCAGGAAATCGTTGACGATGGTGCCCGGATATTCAAGATTGTCGACGAAGTTGCCGAGCCCCCGCC
>DASWFL010000335.1:0-2486 GCA_036394255.1 Steroidobacteraceae bacterium | reverse complement strand
GACAACATCAACACCGCGGCGGAATACCAGCAGGCGCGCGGCCAGCTCGACGCGCGCGTCGCCGGCGCCGGGAATGGCGCGGGCGGGACTGTCGCGGGACCGAAGCGCCAGTTGAAAATCCAGTATTTTGCGTTGCTGCGGGAGCAGGCGGGACGCAGCGAGGAGACGATCACGAGCGCTGCTGCCGATGCGCGCGCACTTTACGCCGAGCTGAGTGTCGCGCGGGGGCTGCAGCTCCGGCCCGAGCAGCTGCGGGTGGCTATTAATGAAGCCTTCGCCGACTGGTCGCAGCCGCTCGTGGAAGGCGACACCGTCGTGTTTCTGCCACCGGTGGCGGGCGGATGAGCGCATTTCGCTTCAGCAGCGTGGCGCTCGAAACCGCGGCACTGCGCGCCGAACTGACCGATCCGGGCTGCGGCGCTTATGCCGCCTTCGAGGGCTGGGTGCGCGATCACAATGAAGGCCAGCGCGTCACGCGCCTGGAGTACGAGGCCTACGCTCCGCTGGCGGCGCGCGAGGGTGAGCGGGTGGTCGCCGAGGCGATCAGTCGCTTTAGCCTGCATGGCGCGCTCTGCGTGCATCGGATCGGCGCGCTGGCGCTGGGCGAAATCGCCGTGTGGGTGGGCGCATCGGCCCCGCACCGCGACGAAGCCTTCCGTGCCTGCCGCCATATCATCGATGAAGTGAAGCACCGCCTGCCGATCTGGAAAAAGGAGTATTACGAGAGTGGCGACTCCGGTTGGGTCAACTGCGAGCGCTGCTCGGCGGCGGTGGCGGATGCCGGCGCCGATGCCGCGCCTCGTGCCGCCCATGAATCGCACGGACACGGTCACGCTCACGGGCCGCGGCGCTGATGTACCAGCCGTGCGCGAGCACGGGCAGCAGGAGCGCAGTGCCCAGGATCTCGTGCAACAGCGTGGCTCGCGCCTGCCAGGTATCGCTCGCCAGGAAAAACTGCGCGCCGCCGGCGATCACCAGCGCCGCCAGCCACAGCGTCAGCCACCAGCCGCTGAAGCGGCGGCGCGGGCCCGCGGCGGCGGCGGCGTGGCGACCGGCAAACCAGCCCAGCAGGAACAGACCGAGGAGCGCGAGCACCCCGTGGATCGTCAGCAGCGGCGTCTCGAGGGGATGGCGGATGACGCCGAATTCGCCTGGCTGCGCATACAGATAGTGCACGAGCAGCCAGCCCACCCCCGATAACCAGAGTGCCCCGAGCGTAAAGAGCAGGGCCGCGCTGATATGGCGCGACAGGCGCGTGCCGTACACCCCGGGCAGATGTGTCGGGCCGCGCTCCTGCGGGCGTGTCACGGCCCCTGCGCTCCGGCCGGCTGCAGCGCGATCTGCCACAAGAGCGCCAGATAGCGCACCCCTGCCGTGACGTGCTCGCACGACAGCGTCGCGCCGGAAATATTGCGGATATCGATGGCATTGCGCAGGCGAGCGCCATCGCTGCGCCGCTCGAACTGGCGGCGCCAGGCCGCGTTGCGGATCTCACCGCCGTGGCTCTCCCGGTAACTCATGATTTCCGGCGTGCGCAGCGTGCCGTCCACATTGATCCCGAGTGCATAGTCAATGAAATCCTGGCGGCCGACGACTTCATCCGTGAAGAAAAATCCCAGCGGACCTGCCACGCCCTGCACCCGCCAGGCCTGCAGCCGGCCGTGCGGGGGCTGCGGGCCTGCGCCTGCGGTCAGAAGGCGGCGCTGCGCGTCATTGAGCTGCACCGTCACGGGCTCGAAGGCGCGCGCTTCGGGAAAGATGGCCCGCTGCGCCTGTGCCACCGTCAGGTAATCGGCGGCCACAGCCGGCGGGGCCGGCGCCAGCAGCGCGGCCAGCGGGCCGGAGAAAACTGCCGTCGCCTGGTGACGATTCATGATCCGATCTTAAGGCTCAGAACTCGTAGCCGAGGCCCAGGGCGAGGCGATCGCCGCCGCCAGGGTCCGTAAAATCGACGTAGTCGGCCTTGAGGATCACGCCGCGCGTCCAGAGCCAGTCCACGCCCGCGGTCAGGGCGCGCCGTTCGGGGCGCGCCGCCGGGGTCAGTCCGGGACCCAGATCGGCATAGCTCGCCGCGGTGTTGAAGCGCTCGTAGCGCAGGAAGGGCGTCAGGGGCAGGTCCCGCGCCGCGAGGCCGCGCCACGCGGCCTCCAGGTAGGCGCCATAGATGGTCTGTGGAATCAGCGTCGCGCTGCCGAGCAGACGCTGGTTGATCGGCGCCGTTCCCGAGATGCGCCCGCGCGCATACAGTGCCGACAGTTCCAGGCTGCGCACTTCCCAGCGCAGATGCCCTTCCCACAGCGAGATTCTGGCGCCCTTGAAGCCGGGCTGGCCCTGCCCTGCTCCGCCGCTGAACAGCGATGCGCCGAGCTTGAGCCCGGGGGTCCCCGTGTAATTGACCGCGAGGTGGCCGGAGAAGTCCACGGCCCGCGCCTGTGCGAGTTCCTGGTGAATCGAGCCCAGCGGCGAATCCAGGCCTGCGCTGCCGG
>DASWFL010000334.1:0-2003 GCA_036394255.1 Steroidobacteraceae bacterium | reverse complement strand
CTTGCGAGCGCACGGTCGCCTCCGTCGAGCCCAAAATCGCGGCGACTTCGCCGGTCGAAAGGCCCTCCAGGTCTCGCAATGTCAGCGCCGCCCGTTCCCTCTCCGGAAGGGCACGCAAGGCTTCCCTCACCATCCGGCGCTGCTGATCGCGTACCAGCCCGGCTTCCGTCGTGCTCTCGACGCCCATTCGCGCGTCGTCCAGCGAGGCGACGTTTTTCCGCTTGCGCAGCATATCGCGGCAGACGTTGACCGTCACCCGATACAGCCATCCGGCGAGATTGCCGGCGGCGTTCGATCTGCCGCAGGTTCCGGTGCAGGCGTAGAAACACTTCCTGCGCCGCGTCCTGCGTGTCCTGCCGGTTGCCGAGTAATCGCAACGCCGTCCGCGCCACCTGGACCTCGTGAGTCCGCAACAGCGCCTCAAACGCCGCGGCGTCACCCGACCGGGCGAGAGACAGCCACCTGGCCGCCTCTTCGGTTTCCGGCGGCTCGCCGGCAGCCAGGCCGAATCCCAGCATTGCCAGCGCTACTCCTCGCGACTCCACCACGATCCTCTCAAATCAGTTATACGTGACCAGGGTCAAGAACGTGGACCCGAAAATTCCGCAGGCATCATGATGGCGCTCAAAAGAGTGCACGACATGGAAGTGAGGTCACAGCGGTTTCCCGGCAAGGTATGAACAATCTGAGCGTACTCGTACGCAAGGACGCGTGGAGCGGGCCTCCGGCCTGCCATGCCGCCAGTCGTGGCGGCATGTCTTCGGAGACCAAGACACGCCGGCTCGAAAGCCGTCCTTGCCGGCCAGAGGCCTGCTTATAGTAGGTCCAGCAAGAAAAATAAACAGGCCAGCAGGGTAAGCGTTTGGGAGCCCACTGGGGAGAGGTGTACGTACGCGGATTTTGCGGAATCGGCTGGGTGTGATAACACTGAGCCGAGCGGGCATCCCGCGGCTACGAGTTAGGCCTGCAGACACGCGATGTCTTGTGGAGTGTCTCGAGCCGCGGGATGCGCTTGGTTCCAGGGACGAATACTCAGATGCTGTCTGGTTCCAGACTCCACTATAAGCCTTTTGTAGGAGCCAAGTCTGCCCGCTCGTCCATCGCGTCAATCGCTTGAAAAGGAGAGCAAAAATATGTCGAATGAATTACCGGTACCCACGGCGCCCGAGCCGGAGTGGGCCGCGTTTGTGGCTATCGACTGGGCCGATCGGAAGCACTACTGGAAGCTGGTTGCGGCCGGTTCCCAGAAGCCGGAGCAGGGCGAATTGGACAACACGCCAGAGGCAGTGGCGATGTGGGCAGCGGGTTTGAACGTGCGTTTCGGGAGCCGACCCATTGCCGTATGTCTGGAGCAGTCGCGGGGTTCGTTGGTGTATATGCTCCTCAAGTTCCCGCAGTTGGTGCTGTTTCCGGTACACCCCAGGATGGCCGCCAGTATGCGGGAGGCCTTCCACCCGTCCGGCGCCAAGGGCGATCCCAGCGACACAGCGGTGCTGCTGACCATCCTGTTATGCCATCGCGACCAGTTACGGCGCCTGAAGCCGGATACGGCCGAGACGCGCCTGTTGCAACGGCTGGCGGAACAGCGCCGGCTGATGGTCAATGAGAAGACGCGGCACAGCAACCGTCTGACGGCGTGCTTGAAGCTGTACTTTCCGCAGATCTTGAAGTGGTTCGATGATCCCACTTCTCCATTGGTAGGCGCTCTGCTGGAGCGCTGGCCGAGTCTGGAACCACTGCAGCGGACGCACGACGGCACGCTACGCAAGTTCTTCCACCAGCACAACTGCCGCTCCGAGGAGCGCATCCAGGAACGCATCGACGCCATCCGCCAGGCGGTGCCGGCCACCACCGACACGGCTGTGCTGGGCGCCGAGGCGATGGCGGCTCGCGGCTTTCTCGCGGTGATCGCCGCCCTGCGCGCCCACATCGCCGAGCTGGATGAGCAGATCGCCAAGGCCTTCGCCGCTCACCCGGAAATCGCTTTGTGGGACTGCCTGCCG
>DASWFL010000333.1:0-3472 GCA_036394255.1 Steroidobacteraceae bacterium | reverse complement strand
CCGGTCGGTACGATCTATCTGCATATTCTGCGGAGTAATTACCCTATATTCGCATTTTCCACCAGATATCTACCGTTTCCGGGCTGGTTTTGCAACCCCCTGCGAAGGCAACGGCAGCACAATGGCGCCAATATGACCCCTCAACGGGGCCCCTGCCACGAGGATCAACGACCATGCGCATCGGCGTTCCTTCGGAAATCAAGATTCATGAATACCGCGTCGGATTGATGCCGGCCGCGGTGCGCGAGCTCGTCAGTGATGGCCATCAGCTCAGCGTGCAAAGCGGTGCCGGGAACGGGGTGGGCTGCAGCGACGAGGACTACCGTGCCGCCGGCGCGCAGATCCTGCCCGACGCCCGCGCCGTCTTCGGCGCGAGCGACATGATCGTCAAGGTCAAGGAACCGCAGGCCGCCGAATGCGCCATGCTGCGGCCGGGCCAGGTGCTGTTCACCTACCTGCACCTGGCCGCGGACCGGGCGCAGGCCGAGGCGCTGATGAAATCCGGCGCGGTCGCGATCGCCTATGAAACGGTCACGGCGCCGGACGGCTCGCTGCCGCTGCTGGTCCCGATGAGCGAGGTCGCGGGCCGCATGTCGGTGCAGGTCGGCGCCTACTACCTGCAGAAGGCCCAGGGCGGGCGCGGCGTGCTGCTGGGCGGCGTGGCGGGCATTCCACCCGCCCGCGTGGTGGTCATCGGCGGCGGTGTCGCCGGCACCCACGCGGTGGAGATGGCGCACGGCCTGCGCGCCGACGTCACCGTGATTGATCGTTCACTGCCCCGCCTGCGCGCGCTCGACGTGCAGTTTCATGGCGTCGTACAAACCCTGTTTTCCACGCTCGAAACCATCGAGCGCTGCGTCGCCGATGCCGACCTGGTGATCGGTGCCGTGCTGGTGCCCGGCGCCGCGGCGCCGAAGCTGGTGAGCGAGGCGATGATCAAGCGCATGCGCCCCGGATCCGTGGTCGTCGATATTGCCATCGACCAGGGTGGGTGCTTCGCGACCAGCCGGCCCACGACGCACGCCGACCCTGTGTACGTCCTGCACGGCGTCACGCACTACTGCGTCACGAACATGCCCGGCGCCGTGGCGCGCAGCTCGGCACAGGCGCTCAACAACGCGACCTTGCCGTATGTGAAGGCCCTGGCGCGCAAGGGCTGGGAGCGGGCGCTGGCCGACGACACCGGGCTCAAGGCCGGGCTGAACGTGCTCGAGGGGCGCGTGGTGCACGCCGCCGTGGCGCGCGACCTGGGCATGAAGGCCTGAGGAGCCCGCTATGGCCTGCCGCTAAGGAGCGCCCGGCGCGAGCTGTGCTGCCACCGCGGACTCTATCGCCCCCGGCTCGTCCCCGGGCGCGTAGCGCTTCATCACCTCACCACTCCGGCTCACCAGGAATTTGGTGAAATTCCACTTGATCGCCTCGGTTCCCAGCAGGCCCGGCTTCTCGTGCTTGAGATACTGATACAGCGGGTGCGCCGCAGGTCCGTTGACTTCGATCTTCTCGAACAGCGGGAAACTCACCGCGTAGTTCGTCGAGCAGAAGTCGCGGATCTCCGCGGCGGTGCCCGGTTCCTGCTGCCCGAACTGGTTGCAGGGAAAGCCCAGTACTTCCAGGCCCTGGCCGCGGTACTTCTCGTACAGCGCCTGCAGCCCCTGATACTGGGGCGTGTAACCGCACTCGCTGGCGACATTCACGATCAGCAGCACCTTGCCCCGGTAGGCGGACAGGGATTGCGCGGCCCCCTCGAGGGTGCGGACGGGAATGTCGTAGAGTTTCATCTCAGAGCTTGATCTTGCCGCCGCCCGGCAGTGCGCCACCGCCCACGTCGGGCACCACGATGCGCGAGGAGGCCTCGCGGCGATACTCCCGCGCCTCTTCGATAGCCTGTTCGAGCGCGACGTGTACGGCGGCGGGGAAGCGTTCGGCCGCCTCGGCCAGCGAATTCGCCTCGATCTCGAAGGACAGCGGCAGCACGCCGCCGGGGGTAAGCAGCTGCGTCTGGCCTGAATAGAGCACCGGGCGCGCGGTGTCCGCGTCTCCCGCAGCGGTGACGGGCGAGAGGCGCCGGATGGTCCCGGCCTTGCGATCGGTGTACACCTCTTCGCGGTACAGCGTCTTGCTGTCCACCTCGATGTCGGGCAATCCGGGTGCTGCAGCCATCATTGCTTCCTTCATTGAACGGAATTCATTGCTTCGAGCCGCTCGACGATCGGCCAGTCCGCCGGGAGCATGGCGAGGGTACGCAGCTGCGCGGCCGTTGACCAGTGGAGCCTCTGGCCCTCGAGCGCGGCCGGCACGCCCGCATATTCATTGACCACCCAGACCGACAGCACCACCCGGCGCTCGGGATACTCGTGCGTCAACTCCTCGAGCGGACGGGCCCTGAGGATCTCTATGCCGAGCTCTTCCTGCAGTTCGCGCCGCAGCGCGTCCGCGTCAGGCTCGCCGGGCTCGACCTTGCCGCCCGGAAACTCCCAATGGCCCGCCATGGATTTTCCGGCCGGCCGTTGCGTCACCAGCACCTGGCGCCGCTCATCATAGAGTACCGCTGCCACGACCCGCACCGTGGGCTTCAAGACTCGAGTGCACCGTGGCACTGCTTGAACTTGCGGCCGGAGCCGCAGGGACAGGGCTCGTTGCGCCCCACCTTGCGATCGCCACGCACGAACGGTGTCGATGCCTCGGGCGCCGGGATCCGGGCCGCCGCTGCAGGCGCGGGCGCGCCGCCCGCCGCCGGCACCGCGACTCCCGGGGGCAGCGCGCCGGGCAGCTCGGCGTGCTGGGCCTGGAGGGCGCGCATCAGGCGGTCGCGCCGCTCCTGCTCCTCGCGATCGATCTGCTCCTGGGTGCGCACTTCGATCTTCGCCAGCATCGCGGCCACGTCGTATTTCACCCGGCCGAGCATCGCGGTGAACAGCCCGAAGGCCTCGCGCTTGTACTCGTAGCGATAGTCCTTCTGCGCGTAGCCGCGCAGATAGATGCCCTGCTTAAGGTAGTCCATCGCGGCCAGGTGATCGCGCCAGTGCTGATCGAGCATGCGCAGCACCACGTCGCGCTCGATGTGCCGCATGATCGGCTCGCCGATGCGCGACACTTTATGCGCATAACCCTCGAGCACGGCCTGCACGGCGCGGCCGCGCAGCGCGGCTTCCTCCATCTGCGGGTCGAGCACCAGCCAGCCGGCGATATCCACGCGCGCATTGAAATCGCGCTCCAGCGCGGAATCGAGCGCTGTCAGGTCCCAATCGTGGGGCGCGCTGCCCACAGGCAGGTGCGCGTCCATGAGGCCACGTACGGCCTCCTCGAACATGCCCTTGACCGCATCGCTCAAGTCCTCCGTGCCCAGGATCTCGGTGCGCTGCTGGTAGACCACCTTGCGCTGGTCGTTCGCCACGTCGTCGAACAGCAGCAGTTGTTTGCGGATGTCGAAGTTGTGCGATTCCACCTTGCGCTGCGCCTTTTCGATCTGGCG
>DASWFL010000332.1:0-9805 GCA_036394255.1 Steroidobacteraceae bacterium | reverse complement strand
TTCCTGCTCCACCGTCACGATACGCAGGCCATCGCGGCGCTGCAGCTCGCCATCATCGAGGGCGGTGCGGCCGGCGAATACATTCAGCAAGGTGGACTTGCCCGTGCCGTTGCGGCCGATCAGGCCAATCCGATCGCCCTCCTCCAGGCTGCACGCGGCCTGGTCGAGGAGCGGTGTGAGCCCGTAGGCCAGCTCGCCGGAAATAAGGGTCAGCAGAATCATCGATGGGGACGCGTGGGATTCGCACTCCGCGGGGGCGTTGGCGCCATTCCGGGAGAGTAGCAATTTCCACCGTTCGGCGGCGGGCGCGGGACCCGGACTGCGCCCGCCGCCGGCTCACAGTTCTTGTTCTATGGCGTCTCCAGTATGCCCAGATAGGCCGTCCCATAGACGGTCTGAATCGGCGACGTGCTGATCGTATCGCCGCTGGAGTCAGTGGCGGTAAATGCCGGATCGGGCACCACGCCGTCATAGGGGAGCGTGGCGAGGGCTGCACCCGTCAGATCCCACACGATGCTGTGCCATGAGGTATACAGGGTGGAGTGATATCCGCCGCCGCGGCCCGAAGAACCGCAGCGCGTCCACGCGTAGACCTCGCCGGTGATATTCCCGTTGGTGTCGAAACCGGTCACGTAGGTAGAGGTGTGAATGCCGCCGCAAGATACGCCCAGCAGCGGATGTCCGGCCTGCGGATTGAGCGCAATGGTGGCGGCGTGGGCGACGATCGGAATAAGAGTCAGGGCGAGGGCCCGGAGAATTGCTTTCATGGCTGTACCTCCCTTGTGTAGCCAATGAGCAAAGCCAGCTGCCAAACACCCCCCAAAGTGTTCGAACCCAGTGGATCTTTGTTATTGGAAAGGCGCCTCGAGTAGGGCGCACAGCGGCCGCGCGAACCCCGTCGCGTACCGCAACTCGTTGCGAACTATCGAAGCGCCGAGAGCGCTCGCCCGTGCGAGCGTGAGCCGAGCTTAAAACCGCAATTCTAGCGCGGTGCGCGGTGCGCTCACAGTTTCTCCAAATTGCGACAGCCCGCGGCGGTTCACTTGCCGGGCTACGCGGCTCACCAGATCCGGCAGGGCTTCGGGCTCACCATCGGTTGACCGACTTTGCAGGCAAAAGCCTGCGCGAACTCCGGCATGTTCACGACCAGTCCGTTCACGCGGTAGCGGCCCGGCGAGTGCGGGTCCGTCTTGGCATGCAGGCGCTGGTTTTCCGGGCGCTCGTTGTTGCAGGCCCATTGCGCATAGCCGACGAAGAAGCGTTGCTCGGGCGACAGGCCGTCACGATCCGCGGGTGGGGCATTGGCAATCTGCGCCCGCCAGGCCATGTGCGCCAGGATCAACCCGCCCAGGTCCGCGATGTCTTCGCCGAGCGTGAGTTTGCTGTTGATGTGGATATCGTCGACGACCACGTACTGCGCGTATTGATCGACGATGCACTGCGAGCGGGCCTGGAATCCGGCGGCGTCGGCCGGCGTCCACCAGTCCTTCAGGTTGCCGGCGGAATCGAACTGCCGGCCTTCGTCGTCGAAGGCGTGCGTCAGCTCGTGGCCAATAGTGCCGCCGGTGTTGCCGTAGTTGGGCGCATCATCCAGCTTTGGGTCGTACAGCGGCGGCTGCAGCACGCCGGCGGGAAAGTTGATGTCATTCATCTGCGCGTTGTAGTAGGCGTTGACCGTGGGCGGCGTCATGCCCCATTCGGCACGATCGAGGGGCTTGCCGATCTTGGCCAGCTGCCGGCGCCCTTCGAAGGTCATGGCGCGCCCCACGTTGCCGAAATGATCATCACGCCTCACCTCCACCGCGCTGTAATCGCGCCAGCGATCCGGGTAACCGATCTTGTTCACGATGGTGTCGAGCTTGGCGACGGCCTGGCGCTTGGTGCCGGCACTCATCCAGGACAGCTGCTCGATGTCTTCGCGCATGGCCTGCTCGATCTGCGTCGTCATCTTCAGCGTGCTGGCCTTCAGGGTGGGTGCGAAGGCGCGATCAACGAATTCACGGCCCAGCGCCTCGCCGAGCAGGCCGTCGACCTGCGCCACGCAATGCTTCCAGCGTGGCTTCTGCACGGGAACGCCGCGCAGGGTGTGATCGAAGAAGGCGAAGCGCTCGTCCTCGAAGGACTTTGAAAGGTAGGGCGCCGCGCTGTGCGCGGCGTGCCAGCGCAGGTAGGTCTTCAGATCTGCCAGGCTGGTGCCGGCGAGCAGCGCATCGACCGCCGCGTAGAATTTCGGTTCCGCGACGTTCATTGCATGAATCTCCGCGAGCCCGAGCGGCCGGAGAAACGCCGACCAGTCAAAGTGCGGCGTGAGCCGATGCAGCGCCGGCCGTTCGTAAATGTGGTAAAGCTTGTAGGGGTCGCGCCGATCGACCGGCTTGAGCGAAGCGCGGGCCAGCTGCGTCTCCAGGCGCATGACCGTCGCCGCATTTCGCGCGGCCGCATTCGGCGCATCGCCGAGCTGGGCGAAGACCCGAGCCACGTGCCGGCGATACTGGGCACGGAGCTCGAGGGAGTGCGCATCCTTGTCGAGGTAGTAATCGCGCTCCGGCAGTCCCAGGCCGCCGGCATCGGCATAGGCGATGTACTGCGTGGCGTCGCCGTAATCCTGGTTTGAGCCGAAACTGAAGAGGAATCCCGGATCGGCGCTGTGCAACTGGAGCTGGGCGAGCAGAGCGGGCAGTGCGTGCCGGCCAGGGAGCGCCGCGATCTGCCCGAGCATCGCATCCAGCGGCTGCCGGCCGAGCTTCTCGACCGCCGCCTCGTCCATGCAGGCGGCGAAGTAGTCGCCGATCTTCTGCTGGTTGTCCGAGCGCCCCTCGCTCTGGCGCGCCAGGCCGTCGAGTATGCCCCACAGGTAGCGCTGGTTGTCCTGGTAGAGCTTGCCGTACACGCTCCAGCTGGCCTGGTCGGCGGGAATCGGGTTGTGCACCACCCAGCCCCCGCAGGAATACTGGTAGAAGTCCGCACAGGGATCGGCACCCCGATCCATCGAGGGCACATCGAGGCTGGGAGTGTAGGGAAACGCCGTCAGCGGCTGATCGTCCGCGGGTGCGGACGGGGGCTCTGCAGCCTGCGTCATGGCAGCACCCAGGGCAGCGGCGAGGAGGAAAACCCGTCGATTGGCTTGCATGGCATCTCCGCGGTGCGTGAACTGGAGCGGGTGATGGGAATCGAACCCACGTTAGCAGCTTGGGAAGCTGCAGTTCTACCATTGAACTACACCCGCGCGATCCGCCCAGTATATTCGTCTTGCCCGACCCGGCGCAGCTGCAGGCGCTGGGGAACAAGCGGCGGACCGAGCCCCGCCGCTTGACAGCTGCAGGCGCGGCTCGGTAGCGTGCCCGCGCGCCGAATCGGTAATCGAGTAACGATCATTAGAACGCCACGCAAGCCGCGCCGCGTCCGCGCGCGTCGCGCGACGGGCGGCTCCACTGCTGCCCGCCCGCGGACGACCCGCGCGGGGAGCGACCCACTCTACAATCAGTCGGTAGACAAGGCCTTCGCGGTGTTGCGCGCGTTCAGTGCGGCTGATTTGCGCGCGCTCGGACTCGCCGAGATCGCCGCCGCGGCACGCATGACGCTCAGTTCGGCACAGCGCTCGCTGCACACGCTCGTGCAACTCGGGTATCTAAGGCGCGATGCGCGCCTGCGCGGCTGGGCGCTCACCCCGCGGACCCTCGACATCGGCTATCCCTACCTGGCCGGGCACCCGGTGATCGAGCAGGCCACACCGCACCTGATCGACCTGAACCAGGCCTGCGGCGAATCGGTCAGCCTGTCGGAGCCCGACGGCCTGGACATGGTGTTCATCGCTCGCTTCCCGAGCCGCAAACCCTTCTTCATCCACATGCCGGTGGGCCGCCGCCTGCCGATGTACTGCACGGCGGCCGGCCGTGCCTATCTGTCTGCGCTGCCGCCGTCCGAGGCACGCGAGATCCTGGAGCGCTCGACCCTGCGCGCATTTACGCCCACCACCCTGCACGATGTACCGTCCATCCTCGCCATGATCGGCGAGGCGCGCGAGTCCGGCTACGCCTGGGCCAACCAGGAGTATTACCTCGGTGACCTGGTCATCGCGGCACCGATCCTGGGCGAGCGCGGCCGGCCGGTGGCAGTCATCAACATCGCCGGAACGACCAGCCGCTCGACCCTGGAGGAGCTGCGCACGCAGTTCGCACCGCTCCTGCAGGCGGCCGCGCGTGCGGCCGCCGGCAGCGTCGCCGCCTCGCGCCGCCGCTGAGCCCGGATCACCCCGTTTGACGCTCCCCCAGCCGCGGCATAGACTCGGGAAAGTTGCGATTATTATCGTTCGATAATCGATAAATTTCTTTCGGGGGAGAGATCATGAGAAATCCACACCTGGGCGGGGCACTGCCCCGCCGCCGTCCGCTCACGCGCCTGTTCCAGCGGACCTGCGCCGCCGGCATCGCGGCCGCCGTGCTGGCCACCGCCCTGCTGCCGCTCATCGCAAAGGCCGACACGGCGCTGGAAGAGATCGTCGTGACCGCGCAGCGCCGCGTCGAGCGCCTGCAGGATGTCCCGCTGGCCATCACCGCGCTGTCGGCCGATGACCTGGCCGATCGCGGCGTACGCCAGGCCGCGGACATCGCAGCCAGCGTCCCCAACATGCTGCTGAACCTGCCCTACGGGCCCGAGGCGCAGCCGACCTTCACGCTGCGCGGCGTGACGACGCAGGATTACAGCCAGAACCAGAGCAGCCCGATCGCGATGTATGTCGATGAAGTCTACAAAGCGGTCGGTGCCGTGCAGGCGCTGCAGACCTACGATCTGGATCGCGTGGAAGTGCTGCGTGGCCCGCAGGGTACCCTGTACGGCAAGAACGCCACTGGTGGTGCTGTCAGTTTCTATACGAAGAACCCCAGTCTCGCCGATTACGACGGCTATGCCACGTTCGGCATTGGCGACTACGGCGCCTACTCGCTGAAGGCCGCCGCCGGCGGCCCGGTCCTCGGCAGCCAGCTCGGCGTGCGGGCCGCGCTGCTGTACGAAAAGCGCGACGGCTGGGTGCACAGCGTCGTGCCCGGAGTCGAACCGCTCAACGGCGTCGACGCGCTCGCCGGCCGGCTGTCCTTCCTCTACAAGAGCAGTGACAATCTGACCGCCTCGCTCAAGCTCTCGATGACCCGCTCCGGCGGCACGCCTTACGGCGCGCACGCGCTCAACGTCGATCCTGCCTATTTCAGCGGCACCATCGATTGGTTCGACAACGGCGCCAAATATGCCGTGCACAAGGACATCCGCAACGACAGCGTGGCCCTGAAGATCGAGTGGCTGGCGAGCGAGCACGTCACGCTGACCTCCGTGACCGGCTTCGACTACGGGCGCTGGTACACGAAGAGCGACGACGGCGGACTGCCGATCACGGCGCGTCTGGATGACCCGAATACCTATTACTCGAGCACCAACGACTTCTCGCAGGAGCTGCGCCTCGCCTCGCGTGACACCGGCGCCTTCGGCTGGCTCGCCGGTCTCTACTACGGCCGCGAGAGCACGCACGCCACGGTGGAGTACCACTTTTTCGACTCCTATGCCCTCGGCTACTTCGCCCTGCCCGACGGCACGCCCCTGTACGGTTTTGACGAGTACAACAGTTTTGACCAGCTCAAGGACAGCAAGGCCGTGTTTCTCAATATGACCTTCGCACTGAACCCGGCATTCACGCTGCATGCTGGCGCGCGCTACACCAAGGATCAGGTGTCCATCAACAATTTCTACGCACTCGAGGGCGGGCCGCTCGCGCCCGGGCCGACTGGCTTCACGCCCGATGGTGGAGTGATGTCCTACTGGACGCAGACGATCGGCGCCTCGTCCACACCCCCGACCTATTCCTTTTTCCAGACGGGAACGGCCCCCCAAGCCCCGTTGCGGAATTTGAGCCAGGACAACAACAACGTCAGCTTCAGGCTCGGAGTCGACTGGAAGCCGACCGAGGGTGTCCTCACCTACCTGAACGTGAGCCAGGGCTACCGCGGTGCTGCCTTCAACGGCCAGGCCTTCAATTTTTACCAGGAGGCGAACTTCGCCGATCCGGAGAAACTCACCTCCATCGAGCTCGGTTTGAAGGCGGATCTGTGGAACCGCCGGGGCACATTCAATGCGGCGGTCTTCCACTACGACTACAAGAACCAGCAGTTCCTCGACTCCTTCACCCTGCCGGGCAACTCGGGCAGCGGCTTTCGTACCGTCAACGCACCGAAGTCCCGCGTCGACGGTGCCGAGTTCGAATTCCGGGCCAAGGCAGGGGACGATCTCGAGGTCCGCGCGGGCCTCGGCCTGATGAGCAGCAAGTACGTGGAACTCTCGCTCCATGCGACGACGCGCGGGGGTCCAGGCCAACTGCCGGCCTGCTGCGTGGGCAACCAGCTGATCCAGGCGCCGGACTACAACGGGAGCCTCGGGATCGACTGGCGCTTCGCCCGCATCGCGGGCGGGGATCTGCGGCTGATGGTCGACGGCAATTACTACGCCAAGCAGTACTTCGACGCCTACAACACGGCGCGCATTGCGCAGGGCACCTACGGCATCGCCGACGCACGGGTGTCGTTCAAGAGTACCGCCAAACCCGGCTTCGACGCCGGTGCCTGGGTCAAGAACCTCACCAACCGGCGCTACATCGCCTACGGCCTGAACCAGAACGATGCGGATACCGGCGCGATTGGCTTCGACTACGGACTCGTCGGTGAACCCCGTACTTACGGCGCCGACGTGACGTATCGATTCTGAGCCGACCGGCGGCGCGCGACTGCGCCCGCCAGCAGCGGCCGAAGTCTTGTCGACGCCACTGGAACGCGACGCGCCGCTCTGCCTGTACGCGGCCACCGCGCGGGCGCCTGTGCCGACGCCACCGTTGCGCTCGGATGCACGCACCAAGATCGCCGTCGTCGGCGCGGGCTACACGGGCCTCTCTGCAGCACTGCACCTCGCCGAGCGCGGCGTTGCGGTGACGCTGCTCGAGGCGCACGCGCCCGGCTGGGGCGCCGCCGGCCGCAATGGCGGGCAGGTCAATGCCGGCCTCAAGCACGAGCCCGATGCGGTCGAGCGCCACCTCGGCAAGATCTACGGCCCACGCCTCGTGCAACTCGCGGGCGAGGCGCCGGCGTATCTGTTCAGACTCATCGCGCGGCTCGACATCGAATGCGAGGCGCGCTGCGAGGGTACGATACGCGCGGCCTACCACCCACGCCACGCCGCGGATCTGCGCGCGTCGGTCGATCAGTGGCGGCAGCGGGGCACCATTGTCGAGCCCTGGGACGCCGGGCGGATTGCGGGGGCGACCGGCACGCGCCGCTATGTCGCGGCATCGTTCGATCCGCGCGGCGGCTCCGTCAATCCGCTCGGGCTGGCACGCGGCCTCACCGCCGCGGCCATCGCCGCTGGTGCCAGGATCCATGGCGAGAGCCGTGCGCAGCGCCTGGAGCGCGCCGGCAGTGGCTGGCGCGTGGTGACGCCGGGCGGTGTCGTGCGGGCCGACAGGGTCCTGCTCACCACCGACGGTTACACCGATGACCTGTGGCCCGGACTGCGCACCAGCATCGTGCCGGTCTACAGCTCCATCATCGCGAGCCAACCCCTGCCGGCGTCCCTGCGGGCCTCGATACTTCCCGGTGGCGGGGTGGTCTACGAGAGCGGCGAAGTGACGACCTACTACCGGCTCGATCGCGACGGACGGCTCCTGATGGGTGGTCGCGGAGCGCAGCGCCGCCTGACGGGGCGCGCCGATTACGAACACTTGCGGCGCTACGCGCTCAGGCTCTGGCCGTCGCTGGACGGCATTGAATGGACGCACTGGTGGAACGGCCAGTTCGCGCTGACACCCGACTTCTATCCGCGCCTGCATGCGCCAGCCAGGAATCTGCTGATCGGTCTCGGCTACAGCGGCCGCGGCGTGGCCCTCGGCGCCGCCGTCGGCGCCCAACTGGCCGCTGCGGCCGCGGGTGCCGAACTCGAGACCCTCGCCCTGCCGGCTACGCCGGTGCCACACATACCGTTCCACGCGCTGTGGCGTGCCGGCGTCACAACACGGGTCGCCTACGCCCGGCTGCTGGACGCCCTGGGCCTCTAGACAGCGGCAGGCTCGCCGGAACGGTTGATCATGATCCGGCTACGGAGTCGCAGCCGTAATCAGGGTGGCCGCCACCAGCATGACCAGGCCGCAGACCAGATAGGCGAAACCCAGCGCGCTGAATTTCAGGAGGGTCAGCCACCCTGCCTGGCCATACATGGTCTTCATCGAGCGGTACAGGTACCGGCCCAGGTACCCGGTCAGCACCAGGCTGAAGAAGGTGTTCCAGCCTGTCGAGCTCAGCCAGTGGGTCGCGAGCATGAACATCGACAGCAGCAGAAACACGAAGGCGTGGTTGTGGATCAGCAGCAGCAGGTGCTCGAGGTAAAAACGCGGTGGGCGCCAATACAGCAGCTTCATCAGCCCGGCGAGCAGCGGCAGGAACACGAACATGCCGCGGCCCAGGTTATGCACGACGCTCTCTGAAAAGGCGCGCCCGCCGTCGGCGTAGATGCGCTTGCAGGTTGTGACGAAGCGGGGCTGGAGCCAGGCGGCTCCGGGCAGGTCGGTGTGCACATTGGCGCACGGTCGAGGCACGTCCCCGCCCACCTTCAGACCGGCGATCTCGTGGTGACTGCCCAGCAGGGCGTTCATGAGGAAAAACACGATGCTCAGGATGACGTACAGCCGGAAGGGCTGCAGGTAGCGGGCGCGGCGGCCGGCGAAATACTCGCGGGTCAGGAAACCCGGGCGCGTCAGCAGCGGCAGCAAAGTGCGCCAGACGCGCGCGTCGGCGTGCGTCATGACCTCGGTGGCATCCCGCAGAAAATGTCCGACCGAGTGCAGCTGCGTGTCGAGCCGCTGGCCGCAGTGGCTGCAGTAGTTGCCCGCCGTGATGGTGCCGCAGTTGGCGCAGGCCCGGCCCGCCGCCACTGGCGCGGCCGCGCCCCGTGGCAGCACGGGCTCTTCCATGCCGGGGATCAGTGCCGTAGCAGTCGCAGACTGCGCAGCGGCGAGTCGGGCAGGCGCGCATCCACCGCTGAGATCTGCCGTGCCCGCAGGACCGGGGCGAGTCCGCTGGCGACGGGACAGGCGCCGGCGCCCAGATTTCGGTACGCCAGGGCCGCTGCGAGGCGCCCTTCCGCCGGGTCTCCCAGCGCATGCGTGAAGTCATCGGCGACCGAACATCCGGGCAGGCTGACACCAGCCGGAGCAGGCGCATTCTGCGGTGAAAAGCCGTCGGTGTAGTCGCCGAAGTTCGCGGCATTCACCCCGCGGAATTCGATCGAGAAGTAGGTGGTGCCGCAGTTGTCCTGCGGATAGAAGCCGTAGGGCTTGCCGCAAGTGGTGGAACCCACCTCGATCACCTGCACGTTGACGCCGCGCAGGCTGTTGATGATCGACTCGCTGGCCGAACAGGTGTTGTGGCCGGTCAGCACGAACACGCGCGGCAGATTCAGCGTGGGAAGCGCCATGCCGGCGGTCGTGGAGAACCCCTGGGTGGTGGAATGAAAGGGCACCGGCGTGATCGGCTGTCTCGTCACCGGATCGGTGCTCGGGTACTTGCTGTTGAACTGAGTGAGCTCAAAGGTCTGGCCCGCGGTCGGACCAGGTCCGGCGATCATGTAGGCCACCTCGCTGGCGATGTCGAGATAGCCGCCACCGTTGTAGCGGATGTCGAGCACCAGATCACTGACTGCCGCGTTCTGCAGCGTCGTGAACGCCGTCACCAGAGCCGCCTCCGAGGTGGCCAGGTGATCATTGAAGAGCATGTAGCCGATG
>DASWFL010000331.1:0-7201 GCA_036394255.1 Steroidobacteraceae bacterium | reverse complement strand
CTGCACCTTGGGTGCCGAGCCGTCAGGCGGCAGCTTGAAATCCATCGTCATCGGGCCCCATTTCAGCGTGGGGATCGCACCGTGCGACAGGGTCAGCGCGTCCTTGCCGATGCCGACGACCTTGGCCTCACCGGAATGCCGCGGCGCGCTGGCGGCCATCGGGACCGGCGGTGAAGCTGCTGCCACCGCCGACGGCGCGCTGTTCAGGCGGGCTTCGACGCCCTTGAGGCTGGCCTCCGAATCGATCAGGAATTGCGACGACACGACCACGCGCTGGCCGGCCGAGAGGCCGTGCTTGATCTCGGTCTGGCCACCGCTCTCGATACCGGCATCGACTTCGGCGGGACGGAAGCGCCCGTTGTCTTCGGCCACGATCACGACCGTGCGTTTGCCGGTCTGGATCACCGCCTCGGTAGGCACGAGCAGCGTCTTGTCGGGGCGCATGTCCACGAAGTTCATCGTCACGAACATGCCCGGCACCAGCCGGCCGCCCGGGTTGGCAAGCTCCATGCGCGCCTTCAGCGTGCGCGTGCTCGGGTTCACCTCGGGCAGGATCGCCTGCACCTTGCCATCGAAGCTGCTGCCGGGCGCGGCCGGGCTTCTGGCCTGCACCTTGGCGCCCGGTCGCAGCAGCGCGGCCTGGCTCTCCGGCACCTCGGCGTTGGCCCATACGGTGGAAAGGCTGTTGATGCGGAACAGCGTCGCACCCGGCGCCACCGTCATGCCTTCGCGCGCCAGCACTTCGACCGCCACTCCGCCGAGGGGCGCGCTCAGCGTGATGCGCGGCTGGGTCTGGCCGCTGCGCTCGACCAGCGCGATCTGGGCATCGTCCATGCCAACCTGACGCATGCGCTGGCGCGCACCGTCCACGAGTCCACCCAGGTCCGTGCCTTTCATGCGCCGTACCGACAGGAACTCTTCCTGCGCAGCAATCCAGTCCGGGACATAAAGGCTGACCAAGGGCTGCCCTTTGGCAACCGGGTCCAGCGTGGCGCGCACGTGCAGGCGCTCGACATAGCCGGTGGCACGCGCCTGCACGATCGCCTGGTCGCGCTCGTTGAAAGCGATGCTGCCAACAGCGGACAGCTGCGGCGACAGCGTGCCTTCGGTCACTTCAGCGGTTCGCACGCCGAGGTTCTGCTGGATGCGCGAGCTGACGGTGACCTTGCCCTGGTCCGCATCGCCGTCGGCGTAGACCGGCGACATCATCATGTCCATGAAGGGTGACTTGCCCGGCTTGTCGAACTTGTTCGCCGGTACCATGGGATCGTTGTAGTACAGGATCTTCTTGCCATTGGCGGGATCGACGTCGCCGGCCTTGAGGCCGGCCGCGATATGCCGCCGCGTGGCGTCCTCGCCCGACTCATTGGCAGGCGCAGCAACAGCGGGAGTCGCCGCTTGCGGCGATGCCATGCCACTGGGATTCGAAGGCGTGGCCGGCATGTCGGCTCCGTGGCGCATGCCGAGGGTGTAGAGGCCGTAGCCGGCGGCGCCCAGCACGCCGGCGGCGACGAGGGCCATCACGAGGTTTTTGGTTTTCATGGGAGGTCTCTCGGTTGTGCTCAGGGGCGGGGTGCGGCCGTGTCGTGACCAGCCGGCACCAGGTAGTTCAGTTGTGCCCACAGGCGCGCCGCGCCCATTTCCAGGCGCAAGCGTTCGACGCGCGTGTCAATCTCGGCGCGGCGTGCCTCTAGCACCGCGGTCAAGGTGCCCGCGTTGCCGCGGTAGGCGGCGATCGAGGCGCGCGTGCGCTCGGTGGCCAGTGGCAGCAGCGAGCTGTCGTAGCGCGCCAGGCGCTCTCGGTCGCTGCGCCATTCCTGCAGCATCGCCAGTGCCTCGGCCACATGGGCGCGCGTGGCTTCCTCGCGCTCGGCGCGCTTTTGCTCGACACTGGCGAGCTTGGCGGCCAGCTCGCGGTCCTGGCGGTTTTTCTGGTCCCACTGCAGCGGGATCGAAACATTGAGCGAGACCATGTTCGAGTAGGCCGGGCCGCGCTGGCTGTACATCAGCTCGACGCTCACATCGGTCTTCTTGTTGGCTTGCGCGATGTCGGCTTCGGCCTGCGCGACCTCTTCCTGCTTTTGCATCACGGCGATTTCAGGGTGGTGGGCCAACTGGGCTTCCAAATCCTGCGGGCTCAGGCGAACCATATCCAATGCCGGAACCGAGCCCAGGGGATCGCTTGCGACGGAGCCAATCCAGCGCGCCAGTTGCGTGCGGGCCGTGGCGACCTGGCGCTCGGCCTGCTCGATGCGGTCGTCGATCTGGGCGACCGCCGAACGGGCGGCGAACACATCGGCTTGCGTGCCGCGCCCGCCCCGGTAGGCGGCATCAGCGGCGTCGATCTGCAGGCGCGCTTCGTCGCGCTGGGTCACCAGCATGTCGCGCACACGCTCCTGGAAGAGACGGTCCAGCCAGGCCAAGGCGGTGTCGCGCTGCAGGTTGGCGAGCGCCAGGCTGCGCCCGGCCTCGGCGACTTCGGCCTCGCGCTCGTAGCGCCCGGCACGGGCCTTGAGTTTGTCTTCGCGTGTGAACTCCTGCATCACGCCGATGGAGCGCATGGTCATGAAGTCGCGCGTCGGGCTGAACCGATCCGCGCCGTTGACGGGCAGGTTGTTGATGCCGAGCTTGAGGGTGGGGTCTGGCCGCTGTCCGGCGGCGACCGCCATGTCCCGTGCGGCCGATGCCGTCGCATCCTGGGCCACGAGCGCGCGAGAACGGGTTTGTGCCAGGCGCAGCGCCTGATCCAGCGTCAGGCCGTCGGCGGCATGGGCTGCACCGGCGCCCATGGCGAATGCCGCAACGATGCCGGCAGCAAGCCTGCGCCATGGCACAGCGCCGCCCGGCGTGCGGAAAGAAAAAGAGTCGATGAACATGGGATCTCCAGTTGACGAATGCCATCAGGTCGAATGGAGCTTGGCGGGGGCGAGCGGAAACTCGCGGACACGCGCAAGCGCGACCGATCGGTCTGGTTCAGCCGGCTCAGGCCGGCCGCACCAGCGTCAGGAGATCAAATGCGAAAACAGCAGTGCAGGATGGCGTGCGGCGGAGACGCCGCGACGCGCCGGAATATCACGTCGGCCGAAGGCCAGCCATGCCCGAGAGGCTCGGGTTGCACCGGAAGGGTGTAGAGGGTCGTCAGCAGCGCCGCGGGTACGGTCGGGGCCGACGCATGGTCGGCGCTTTGCTGGCCGAAACGGCAGTGCTCTACGCACAAGTTGGCGGCGTTGTCGTCGATTTGGTCGCAGCTCGCCATGGCGGCCATGTCTGACGTTGCGACCATGTCGGGCGACACGGCCATCGCAGCACCGGCCTCATCACCGGGCATCGCCGCGGCCGACGCATTCAGGGCCATCGTCGGAAGCGACTGCGGCATGCCCGACAGTGCGGGGCAGGCGTAGGCAGCGATGGCCAACTGGCCGAAGACCAGCACACCGAGCATCAGCCGGCAGACGAATCGCCTGAACATGCGCGTCATCGTCATGCGGCCACCCCATCAGTGCGGTGATAGGCTTCAGCGCCCGGCCGCACGGATCTGCGTCGGCCGGCAACGCTTGCCTGCGCAACGAGGCTCGGATCGGCGATGGCCGGATCTAAGTCCTGCTCCCCGGTCAGCGCGGCGATGATCGAACAGGCCGAACCTTCTGGCGCTTTGGCGCAGCAATCGGCCAGATTTTCCAGCGCCGAGGCCATCGACTGCAGGTCGGCCACGCGCTCCCGGATCTCCGCGATGCGTTCGCGGGTGATTTCCCGCACGCGCAGCCGATCACGCTTGGTACTCAAGGACATCAGTTCGGCGATGTCCTCCAGCGAGTACCCCAATGCCTGAGCCCGCTTGATGAAGCGCAGACGACGGACATCGTCCTCCGAATACTGCCGGAAGCCGCCGTCCACGCGATCCGGCGCAGCCAGCAATCCACCGCGCTGGTAATAGCGCACCGCCTCCACGCCAACGCCTGCCGCGTCGGCGAGTTTGCGTATGGTGAATGCATGGGTCGGCATGGGGAAAAGAATGGCTCAGGCGATCGAACGACGAAAAGACTCTATGTCTGTTGTTTGGTACGTAGTTTAGGCGGTCTTGCCGGCGCATGTCAACACAGCCTTCGCCTGCTGCCAGTGCTTGCGCACAGGCGTCTTGCCCTGCGCCATCGATAGATCTGTTTGACTACGCTTCCCGCTGCGCTGCAGAGACCAGCTCGCCAAGGATGCCGCACTCTTTCGCTTGATGTCCTGCGGAGCAGCGGGCGCGCAGCGTCGTCAGTTGCCTTTCCAGTGCTTTCAAGCTGGTCAGGCGGGCACGCACCCTCGCAATCTGCTCGTCGACCAGCCGGTTGATGTCCGCGCAATCCTCATCCGGACGGGATGTGAAGTTCAGGAGCCGCCTGACATCGGCCAGAGGAATGTCCAAGGCCCGGCAGTGGCGGACAAAGGACAGTCCATCGATGTGTTCCGTCCCGTATACCCGGTATCCATTGGTCTGCCGAGCTGGCGGCGGCAACACCCCCGTCCTCTCGTAGAACCGGATCGTGTCGGTGTCCACGCCGGTGGCGTGGCTCAACTCGCCAATTTTCATCGCAGAACACTCACATGTTGTCAGGACATGCATCGTAGCCGCTTGACCTTGGAGCTACTCCAAGGTGTGAAATAGCCCTTGTAAATGAAAGCACAAGGGGAACGGCACCTGTCGCAACGCTGTCGGCGTCTGCGCTTTGGCTCTCCTGCGCGGAGACTGGCAAAGCTGGCCCGTCTCACCACCTGACTCTTGAAGAAGAACGGATCGATCCATGAAAGCAGACACCGAAACCTCCTGCACCACGGCGTGCTGTTCAGCGAGCGCCATGAGCGCAGCGGCGACCGTTGAGCCACTCGTGACCCACTTCGGGATAGCCAACATGGATTGCCCCAGCGAGGAGGCTCAGATTCGCAAGCGCTTGGCGCAGGTCGATGGCGTCCGGGATATGGCTTTCGACTTGACCCGTCGCCGCCTTGAGGTCACACGCGAACCAGCTGGACAGAACGCCATCCTGCGCGCGCTGCACGACATCGGCATGCGGGCGGTCGTGGAACCCGCGCCGCAGCAGGTCATCTACTTCATCAAGGAGATGGACTGTCCCAGCGAAGAGCGCCAGTTGCGCTCGATGCTGGAGCCACTGGCGGGCGTGCAGGCGGTGGACTTCGATCTGAAGGCCCACACGCTGACGGTGACCCATTCGCTGACCGATACAGCCCCGATTGCCAGGACCATCGAAGGCCTGGGAATGAAGCCGGTGGAAAAGACGGCGGGCAGCATGCCAATCGCTGTCGAAGCCCTCATCCCCAGCACGGCGGCGTCGCAAACCCCGGCACCGGCGACAGGGAACGGTACACGCTTCCTTATTCCGAACATGGATTGCCCTACCGAAGAGGCAACGATCCGCAAGCGCCTTGGTGCGGTCGATGGCATCGAACGGCTGGATTTCGACCTGATGGGGCGACGGCTCGATGTCCAGCACCGTCTGCCCGACCCCGCGCCGATCCTCAAGGCCCTGAACGATGTAGGCATGAAGGCCAGCATTGAGCACGCTGACGACACCGGGCCGCAGGGCCAGGCCGTGTACCTGATCGAAAAAATGGACTGCCCGACCGAGGAGGGCCTGCTGCGCAAGGCGCTCGAAGGCATGCCTGGGGTGAAGGCCCTGGATTTCAACCTGATGGGCCGCACGCTGACCGTGAGCCACGAGCTTGTCGATCTGGCTCCGGTGACCAGCGCGATCGAGCGGCTCGGCATGGCTCCAGTGCTCCAAAGCGCCTCCGACCCGGCGCCATCCGCTCCCCGTGAGTTCGGCACCGGCATCTCGCGCGGGCAATGGATTCGGATGGCGGTCTCCGGCGTGCTGGCGCTCGGCGCGGAGGCCATGGTCTTCGCGGGTGCTCCCGAGGCCTCCTGGCCCATCATTCTTGCTTGCCTCGCGGCCATCGGCCTGGGTGGGGTCGAGACCCTCAAGAAGGGCTGGATCGCGCTGAAGACGCGTTCGCTGAACATGAACCTGTTGATGACGGTCGCCGTCATCGGCGCGGCGCTGATCGGCCAGTGGCCCGAGGCGGCGGTGGTCATCTGGCTCTTCGGCATCGCCGAGATGATCGAGGCCTTGAGCCTGGATCGGGCCCGCAATGCCATCCGCAAGCTGATGGACCTGGCGCCAGAGAACGCATTGGTGCGCCAGCCCGACGGTCAATGGCGCGAGGTCAAGGCGGATACCGTGCCACTCGGAAGTGTTGTGCGGGTGCGTCCGGGCGAACGCATCGCACTGGATGGCGAAGTCGTCGCGGGACAGTCGTCGGTGAACCAGGCGCCGATCACCGGCGAAAGCATGCCGGTGGAGAAGACCGCCGGTGCCACGGTCTTCGCCGGCACCATCAACGAGCGCGGCACGCTGGAGTTCCGCGTTACCTCGCGCAAGGGCGAAACCACCCTCGACCGCATTGCACGATCGGTCCAGGAAGCGCAGGGACAACGCGCGCCCACGCAACGCTTCGTGGACAAGTTCGCCGGCATCTATACACCCGCGGTGTTTGCGCTTGCCCTTGCCGTGGCGGTCATTCCTCCGCTCGCTTTCGGGCAGCCCTGGTTCGAATGGGTCTACAAGGCGCTGGTGATGCTGGTCATTGCCTGCCCCTGCGCATTGGTGATCTCCACGCCGGTTACCGTGGTCAGCGGCCTGGCAGCTGCCGCACGCCGAGGCATCCTGGTCAAGGGCGGTCTTTACCTCGAACAAGGGCGGCACCTGAAATCGGTGGCCCTGGACAAGACCGGGACCCTGACCCATGGGCGCCCCGCACTGACCGATGTCATATCGCTGCGCGGCCTGCCGAAGGAAGAAGTTCTGCGCATTGCAGCGAGCATCGATGCTCTGTCGGAGCATCCTGTGGCCACCGCCATCGTGGCGGGCTACAACCAACCGCATGCCCAGGTGGACAAGTTCGAGGCGATCCCTGGACGCGGCGTCAAAGGCAACGTCGATGGAGATGTCTATTACGTCGGCAACCACCGGCTGATCAAAGAGCTGGGACTTTCAACACTTGAGGTCGAGACTCAGCTCGATGCGTTGGAGTACCAGGCCAAGACCGTTGTGCTCCTCGCCACGGACCAGCAAGTACTCGCCCTGCTGGCCGTGGCCGACACAGTGCGCGACACCAGCCGGCAAGCGATCGCCGAACTCAA
>DASWFL010000330.1:0-25602 GCA_036394255.1 Steroidobacteraceae bacterium | reverse complement strand
CCGACCCGCACGAATTCCACCAGTTCCGCCAGCGCCGCTTCGTTGGCCTCGAGCCCTTCCCGCTCATCGACCCCCGCCCGCATGATCTGCGCCAGGTCACGCACGATCTCCCCGGCGTCACCCGGCAGGTGCTCCGGGTCCGGCGCTCCGCTGGTGCCAAGTCCATAGACGAAGCCGTTGCACCACAGGGTAAGCGCCTCGGTGCGCAGTTCGATCGGCTTTTCATCGTCGGGCATCAGCAGATTGAACTGCATCTGCGTGCCGGTCAGGGCCGCGCGCGTCTCATCATAGACTTCGCGCAACTGCGCCGCGGCAGCGCCCGCAGCCGCGCCTTCGGGAAGGATATCGGCCAGCCAGTCCTCCAGCCGGTAGGCGCCGGTGGCGCACAGCGCCCCAGCCAGAGTGCCGTGTGCTTCGGCGGGCTCGGTGACCGCTCTGGATTCTGACAAAAGGCGCTTGACCTGTGCGTAATTGCTTTGGCTGGCCACGTGATTCCGGCCGCATGGATTGACCGCAGGCATGGTAGGGCGCGTCACGGCCACACGCAACCGCTACACTGTTTCCCCAGGGTACGAGCATTTCCATTGACCGCGCTCGTGGCGCGGAACTATAGTTTTCACATGGCAGACAGCAAAGGCAGCGCGAATCTCGACCTGGAGCTCAAGCGCCTGGAAAAGCGCCTGGAGGAACTGGTCGCGACCCTGCACCGCCTCAAGGAAGAGAACCGGGCATTGCGGCAGCGCCAGGACAGCCTCGCGGCGGAGAAAACCACGGTGATGAACCGCAGCGAACAGGTGCGCGCCCGCGTCGAGGCGATGATCGGGCGCCTCAAGGCCATGGAACACACGGCATGAGCGCGGCGGAAGCCACGCGCGTCAGCGTCCGCATTCTCGACCGGGATTACTTCATTGCCTGCCCCCAGGAGGAACGGAGCGATCTGCTCGACAGCGCCGCCTTCCTGAATACCCGCATGAAAGAGATCCGGGACACGGGCAAGGTCGTGGGAGTCGATCGCATTGCCGTGATGGCGGCCCTGAATATTGCCAATGAAATGCTGCGTCAGCGTGAACAGGATCACGGTTCGCAGACCGACTTCGGCGTTCGCGTGCGCACGCTGCGTGAACGTGTCGAATCTGCGCTGCAGAAGGGACAGCAGCTCGATCTTTAGTGTAGAGTCGGCCACGCGTCGCCTGTGGTGCTCGACAAGCGGGCTGGGTTACCTCTCGACCCTAAGTTGAAACACCCCGGGATTTGGCCTTGCTGGCAGCATTGTGCAGGTCTGCCCCGAGCAGAAAGCCTTACCTGCCGCAGGAAGTCCCACTTGTTGCTCTGGTCGAGAGCAACGGTTCGCACCGGCATTGCGGGTGACGCTTCTTTTCCATCCTGGCGCAGCCCCGAGCCGACGTGCCCGCAGATACACCATCGTCGCGCCCCGCGTTGCGCCGCGCCCTGCTCGCGCGCCGTGCCGCGCTGGCACCGGCCGCGCGGGCCGCGGCTCAGCGGCGCATCCTCGCCCATGTGGCGCGCCTGCCGGCGCTCCGGCCCGGCGCCGCGCTCGGCCTGTACGTGTCGCGCGGCACGGAAGTCGCCACGGAATCGCTCCGGGCGCTCGCAAGGAGCCGCCGCTGCCGCGTGTTTCTGCCGCTCATCACCGACCACAGGAATTGCCAGATGGTGTTCCACGCCGATCACGGCCGCCCGCTGCGCCGCAACCGGTACCTGATCGGCGAGCCTATCGGTGGCCGGGCCATCGCCGCGCCCGCGCTGGCGATGGTGCTGATGCCGCTGGTCGGCTTCGATGGCGCCGGCAATCGACTCGGCAACGGCGCCGGTTACTACGATCGATGGCTGGCCTTCCGCCGCGGCACGCGCGGCGCCCCGCTCCTGGTGGGCGTCGCATTCGAGTGCCAGAGGTGTGCGCTGATCGAGCCGCGGGCACACGACGTGCCCATGGATGCCGTGGTAACTGAGAATGGTCTGCAACTGTTCGCTGCGGGGCGTTGATTCGTGAGCCATTGGCTGCTCAAGACGGAGCCTGCGACTTTCGGTATCGACCATCTGGCGGCGCTCCCGCAGCGCACCTCGCCCTGGGACGGCGTGCGCAACTACCAGGCGCGCAACTTTCTGCGGGACCAGGCGCAGCGCGGCGAGCAGGCCTTCATCTATCACTCCAGCTGCGCGCTGCCGGGCATCGTCGGCATCGTGAGCGTGGTGCGGGCTGCGTACCCCGACGCGAGTGCCTTTGACCGGCGCCACAAGCATTTCGACAGCGGCAGCGACCCGGCAACGCCACGCTGGTTCGTCATCGACGTGCAACTCCAGCGCCGCCTCAAGCGCGTGATTACGCTCGATGAACTGCGCACGCACGCGACTGACCAACTGCGCGGCATGCGCCTGCTGCAACGTGGCAATCGACTCTCGGTGATGCCCGTTGACGATGCTCATTGGGAGTTCATCCTGTCGCTCGAGTGACTGTGAGCGAGTTCACATCGACGGTAGCGCGAATCGCTCGCTTGTTTTTTTATGTCTCGTGTATATACTCGGTCCCCGGACTAACCTGATATATGGAGATTGTTCATGGCTAAGGCAAAGAAAAAGGCCAAGAAGAAAGCTGCGAAGAAGAAGTAAGGGCCTTTACTTCGAGGCGCATGGGAAGCAAATCTCATACGCCTGATTCAAAGCTGAGACTGTGCCCGCGAAAGCGGGCACAGTCATTTCAGAGGCTGGAAATATGGCACTTTCCGCTCAAGAGAAGAAACAGCTCGTCGCCACCGCGGCACTGGAATATCTGCGCGACGGGTTGCTGCTCGGCGTCGGCACCGGCTCCACCGTCAATGCCCTGATCGACCAGCTCGGACCCTGGAAGACGCGCCTGCGCGCTACGGTCTCCAGCTCCGCCGCCAGCACCGCGAGGCTCCACGCGATCGGCATTCCGGTGTTCGACCTCAACGAAGTGCCCGAACTCGGGCTCTACATCGACGGCGCGGACGAAGCCAACCCCCGCCGCGAACTCATCAAGGGCGGTGGCGCCGCCCTCACCCGGGAGAAGATCATCGCCGCCGCGGCGCACAGATTTCTCTGCATCGTCGAGGACACGAAGCTGGTCGACGTGCTCGGCCGCTTCCCCCTGCCGATCGAAGTGATTCCGATGGCGCGCACGCTCGTGACCCGCCAGCTCGAGCAGCTCGGCGGGCGCGCGGTATGGCGGAGCGGTGTCGTCACGGACAACGGCAACCACATCCTCGATGTGCACGGGCTGCGCATTTCCGACCCGCGCAGCCTCGAAGCGGCCATTAACCAGCTCGCGGGCGTAGTGACGGTAGGGCTGTTCGCCGCCCGGCCGGCGGATGTGCTGCTCGTGGGGAGCGATGCGGGGGTGCGCACGCTTTAGGTCAATTCAACGGCGCCGCCCATGGGTCCGTGCGGGGCAGCAGGCTGGCTGGGGGACTAGGATTCGAACCTAGGTTAGCGGAGTCAGAGTCCGCGGTCCTACCACTAGACGATCCCCCATCCGTTTGCCGGCCGGAAATCGTAGCAGAACACCGGCGCCGGCTGCACCGCCCCGCCGCAACAGCAGGCGCGGCGCCCGGATCAGCGCTTGGAGTACTGCGGGCCGCGGCGGGCCTTGCGCCTTCCGACCTTCTTGCGTTCGACTTCACGGGCATCGCGGGTAACGAAGCCCGCCTGACGCAGGGGCTGGCGCAGGGTCGCGTCGTACTTCATCAGCGCGCGGGCGATGCCGTGGCGAATCGCGCCGGCCTGGCCGGTGATGCCGCCGCCGCTGACTTGCACCTTGATGTCGAACTTCCCGGTGAGCTGCACCAGTTCGAGCGGCTGACGCACGATCATGCGGCCGGTCTCGCGCCCGAAGAACTCGTCGATCGGGCGGTCATTGATGGTGATGCGGCCGGTGCCGGCCTGCAGATGCACGCGGGCCGTGGAGGTCTTGCGCCGGCCCGTGCCGTAATCGGTGGAAGCTGCCATGTGCGGGATCCTGATGCTCTAGAGAGCGAGTGGCTTGGGCTGCTGGGCCGTGTGCGGGTGCTTGTCGCCGGCGAACACATGGAGCTTGCGGTACATGTTCCGGCCCAGCGTGTTCTTCGGCAGCATGCCCTTGATCGCAAACTGCAGGGCGCGCTCGGGGTGTTCCTTGAGGAGCTTGCCCAGCGCGATCGACTTGAGGTTGCCCAGGTAGCCGGTGTGCTGGTGGTACATCTTGTCGTCGAGCTTGTTGCCGGTCACGGCAATTTTTTCGGCGTGCAGCACCACGATGTGATCGCCCATGTTGACGTGCGGGCTGTAGTCAGCCTTGTGCTTGCCCTTGAGCCGATGGGCAATCTGGGAGGCCAGGCGCCCGAGCGTCTTGCCGCTGGCGTCAACCACGTACCAGTCACCGCGCACGGTGGCGGCATTGGCGAATCTCGTCTTCATGATTCAAACGACTCCAGCCTGGGCAGGATTGGACCGGGAAGGGCCCCGAATCCGGGCCACGGTCATCCTGGAAAAATGGCGCGAAAGTGTACTCAAGCGCCCTCCGGTTTGCAAAAGAGCCGCAGCGGGCGGGCAGCCAGAACCCGCCTGCCGGGGCGGGGGGACACTCTATAATGAGCCATGAACGCGCCCCCGCCGCCTGTCGTGAGCCTGGACGGCCTGCTGCAGGCGGCTGACAACGCCCTGCGGGCGCTGTTTGCACCAGCCGAGGCCTCCCGCGCGCCCGGGCAGCTGCCGGAAAGCCCTCCCATGGGCGAAGCTGACCGGCGGCTGGTGGCAGGCCTGATGAGGGTCAATCACGCGGGCGAAATCGCCGCCCAGGCGCTCTACCACGGCCAGGCCCTGATGGCCCGATCCGCACAGACGAGGCAATTCCTGCTGCGCGCGGCGGCCGAGGAAGGCGACCATCTGGCCTGGTGCGAACAGCGCCTCCGGGAGCTGGGCGACCGCACCAGCCTGCTCAACCCCCTCTGGTACGCCGGCGCCTTCGCTATCGGTGCCGGCGCGGCCGCCCTGAGCGATCGGCTGAGCCTGGGATTCGTGAGGGAAACAGAACGCCAGGTGGAGGGGCACCTGGCTGAGCACCTGGCCAGGCTGCCCCCCGAGGACGCCCGCACCCGCACCATTCTGGAAACCATGCAGCGCGAGGAGTTAGGTCACGCGCAGGCGGCGCAGACGGCGGGCGCGGCGGAGCTGCCAGCGCTGCTGCGCGCGCTCATGGGTTTGACCTCGCAGCTTATGACGCGCAGTGCCTACTATGTATAACCCAGCTCAAAAGCCTTGCAGTGAGCGGGACATATGTAATAAAAAGAAGTCATGAGCAACCTGCAACATGAACAGAGCAGCCGCGCTATGGAAGAGAATGTCCGGGCTTTGAGCGACATTCCGGCAATCAACCGCTTCTTGAGTTACTGCCGCGTCCGTACCGTGCCCTCCAAGACCGTGTTGATCCACGCCGGTGACCTGCCCGATGTCCTGTACTACGTCATCAGCGGCTCGGTCGAGGTGATGATCGAGGACGAGGAAGGCAACGAAATGGTCCTGGCGTACCTCAACAAGGGGCAGTTCTTCGGGGAAATGGGCCTGTTCTACGAGCAGCCGACGCGCAGCGCCTGGGTGCGCACGCGCAGCGCCTGTGAGCTCGCGGAGATGACCTATCCGCGCTTCCGGCAGGTGGCGACGGAAAGCCCCGGCCTGATCTTCGAACTGGCGACGCAGCTGGCCACGCGCCTCGACCGTACCAACCGCAAGCTCGGCGACCTGGCCTTTGTCGACGTCACCGGCCGTGTCGCACACGCGATCATGGATCTGTGCAATGAACCGGACGCGATGACGCACCCGGAAGGCATGCAGATCAAGGTGTCGCGCCAGGAACTCTCGCGACTGATCGGTTGCTCGCGCGAAATGGCCGGCCGCGTGCTCAAGGTGCTGGAGGAACAGGGCCTGCTGCGTGCCACCGGCAAGACCATCGTCGTGTTCAATGCCCGGCCCAAGATGAAGACCCGGCCGGTCGTGATTCCTGCCCGGGGTGGCACCGGCGTCGCGGCAGCCAAGCCGACGGCCGCCACCGCCGCGGATGATGACGACGAAGAAGACGACGAGGACGACGACGAGGTCTGATCAGGCGGTCTGGGCGCCGGCCGCGGCTATGGCCGCGCGCATGGCGCGAATCGTCGCCGCGTAGTCTTTGCTGCCGTAGATGGCCGAGCCGGCCACGAAGGTATCGGCGCCGGCGCGCGCCACCGCAGCGATGTTGTCGGTCCGGATACCGCCGTCCACCTCGACGCGAATCTCGCGGCCGCTCGCCTGCACCCGCCGGCGCACGGCGGCGATCTTCGGCAGCACCCCGGCAATGAACTGCTGGCCGGCAAAGCCGGGATTGACCGACATCAACAGCACCAGATCCAGCTTCTCGAGCGTGTAGTCCAGCCAGTCGAGCGGCGTGGCCGGATTGAACACCAGGCCCGGCCGGCAACCCTGCTCGCGTATCAGCGCGATGGTGCGATCGACATGCTCGCTCGCCTCCGGGTGGAAGCTGATATAGGTGGCGCCGGCACGCGCGAAATCCGGCACCAGGCGATCGACCGGCCGCACCATCAGGTGCACATCGATCGGCGCCTTCACGCCATGCTTGCGCAAGGCCGCACACACCAGCGGCCCGATGGTCAGGTTCGGAACGTAGTGGTTATCCATCACGTCGAAATGCACCAGGTCCGCGCCCGCCGCCAGCACCGCGTCCACCTCGGCGCCGAGCCGCGCGAAATCTGCCGAGAGTATCGAAGGCGCGATCCAGGGAGCAGTCATGGCAGAGGAGTCTACCCGAGCGCACCAGCGCGCGGCAGTGTGGAATTCAATGCATGCCGCGCGCGCTGCGGATCAGCTCGTAGGCCGCCTGGATCTGCTGGGTGCGTTCCTTGGCGCGCTCGAGCATCGATTCAGGCAGGCCGTTGGCCTGCAGCTTGTCGGGGTGATTGCGGCTCATCTGCCTCCGATAGGCCTTCACCACCTGTTCGTCGCCGGCGCCGGCGGGCACCTCCAGCAGCGTGTAGGCCTGTGCGAGCCGATCCGTCTCGGCCTGCGCGCTGGCACCGCCTGCGGCCTGCGCGCCATTCATGCGCCAGCGCATCAGGGCCTCGAGGCGCGCAAAATCGCCGCTCGTCAGACCCAGCAGCTGGCCCGCGTGCAGCAGGCGCGTGCGCGGCACGGCCCCGAGGCCGTTGCCGGCCAGTGAGGCCTGCAGCTGGATCTCCATGAAGAACTGCGCCAGCTGGGGAAAGGCGCGCAGCAGCGGTCGCAACTCCTGCAGCGCCGCCTCGAGAGAGAAATCCGGCTGCTTGCCCTCCGTGTAATACGTGATCGCCTGGCGCACCTGCGCGCGATCGAGGTGCAGCGCCACCATCACCGCGCGGGCGGCCGTGATCTCCTGTTCCGAGACGCGCCCGTCAGCCTTGGCGATGTGGCCCATGACGCGAAAGGTCGCGGGAAAAAACAATTCCTGCACCCGCGCGGCCGCGCCGGGTCCGGGCTGCTGCGCAACTGCATTTCCGCTGTCGAATTGATGGCCGACCAACAGCCCGAGCAGCGCGCCGAGCGGACCGCCGAGCCACAATCCGATGCCCGCTCCGATGATCTTGCCGTTCCAGCTCATGAATTGCTTTGCTTGACCCCGCCGCCGCGCCGGCGGCAAGATGCGCGCCCTCGCGCCTGACAGTGCTATGGTAACCGAGCTTGAACGACGCTCCCGCAACCATCTACGAAACTTCGCTGCGCGGGCTCCGGCTGCTTCATCGTGGCAAGGTGCGCGACATTTACGTCATCGACGCGCAGCATCTGCTGATCGTCACCACCGACCGGCTCAGCGCCTTCGACGTCGTGCTGCCCGAACCGATCCCGGGAAAAGGCCGGGTCCTGCACCAGATCAGCGAGTTCTGGTTCGATCAGACGGCGGCGCTCGTGCCCAACCACCGCAGCTCCAGGCAGCTGGCCGAGCTCATTAGCGATCCGGTCGAGCTCGCGATGCTCAGCGGTCGCGCCTCAATCGTCAGGCGCCTGGAGGCGTTGCCGATCGAAGCGGTGGTGCGCGGCTACCTGGCGGGTTCGGGCTGGAAGGAATACCGGCAGACCGGCGCGATCTGCGGCATTCCCCTGCCGCGACGACTCCGCCTCGCCGATGCTCTGCCCGAGCCCATCTTCACCCCGGCGACCAAGGCCGCGGCAGGTGAGCACGATGAGAACATCGACTACGCCGCGGTCGAAGCCCTGCTCGGTCCGACACGGGCCCGCGCCGTGTGCGATACCGCGATTGCGATCTACCAGCACGCCGCCCGTCACGCGCGCGCGCGCGGCATCATCATCGCGGACACGAAGTTCGAGTTTGGCATCGACGAGCGTGGCGCACTCACTCTGATCGACGAGGTCCTGACCCCCGATTCCAGCCGCTTCTGGCCCGCGGACACCTGGCGGCCCGGCGCGAGCCCGCCCTCGTTCGACAAGCAGTACGTGCGGGACTATCTGGAGACCTTACAGTGGGACAAGTGCGCGCCCGGACCACGGCTGCCGGCCGAGGTCATCCGCCGCACGGCTGAGAAATACGCGGAGGCACTCGCCCGCCTGACCGGCCCGCCGGCGAACCCGGCCTAGGGGAAGCAAGCCGATGTGGCAGCGGGCGCGCAACTACTTTGAACATTGGCTGTTCGGCCCCCTGTCGGGGACCGGCCCCGCCGAGCGCGCACGTCGCTTCGTCCAATACCCCTATGCGCTGCTGCGCGATCTGCTGGGCGGCCAGCTCAGCATCCACGCCATGGGGCTGGTCTATGCCACGCTCCTGGCGCTGGTGCCGCTGGTGGCGTTCAGCTTTGCGCTCCTCAAGGTGTTCGGGGCACACCGTGAACTCGAGCCCCTGATCTACGAATTCTTCCGCCCGATGGGCGATGCGGCCGGACCGCTGACCTCCAGGGTGATGGACTTCGCCGATCACGTGCGCGGCGGCATCGTCGGCTCGGTGGGACTGGCGCTGCTGATCTGGACGCTGATCGCCACCCTCAAGAAGGTGGAGGACAGCCTCAATTTCGTCTGGCACGTGGAAGTGCCGCGCAGCTTCGTGCGCCGCATTGCCGAATACCTTGCGCTGCTCGTGGTCGCGCCGCTCCTGATCGGCGCACTGATCGGCATGGCGCACATCACCTCGGCCAACCGCTCGGTCGTCCTGCTCACGCACCTGCCGCTCGTCGGTCAACTGCGCAACACAGCTCTGGCGCTCTCGCCTTACGTGGTCGTCAGCGCCGCCTTTGCGGTGCTGTATGCGCTCGTGCCCAACACGCGCGTGCGCGCCGTGCCCGCACTCGTCGGCGGCCTGACCGGCGGCGTGCTGTGGGCCGCCGTCGGCGGCGTGTTCACCTCCTTCATCGTCTCGATCACCCGCCTGTCGATCGTCTACGCCGGCTTCGCCATCTTCGTTGCCGCCCTCATCTGGATCTACTTCGCCTGGCTGATCCTGCTGCTGGGCGCGCAGCTGTCCTTCTACGTGCAAAATCCCAGCTACCTGCGCATCGGCATGCGCGAGCCGCGACTGTCCAATACGGAAACCGAGCAGCTCGCCCTGAGCATCATGTACCTGGTGGCCCACGCGCACCTGCGCGGCGGCGCCCGCTGGAGCATCAATTCCCTTGCCGCCGAGCTGGCCATCCCCGGCGTGGCGCTGACGCGCATCGCCGATGCACTGGAAGGCGCCGGGCTCCTGGTCAGCACCGCGGAAGAGACCCTGCTGCCCGGGCGCGATTCCGGCCAGATCAGGCTGCGGGAGATATTCGCCGTGGCCCGCGCGGCCAACAGCGTCCACGGCGAGGCCCACCCTGCGGGCCCGCCTGCGGTCGCCCGGATATGTGAGGATCTCGAGGGCGCGTGGCGCGAGCGCCTGGGCGATCGCGACCTGGAATCGCTCGTGATGAACTAGAGTCCGTCGCTGGCCGGGTGACCCGCCGGGGCTACTCCCCGGCGATGGTCATCCCGTCCACCAGCACCGACCCGCAGCGGATTCCCCCCTGCGAGTCGACATCGGTGCCGAGCGCCACGATACCGCGATACATCTCGCGCAGATTCCCTGCGATCGTGATCTCGTGCACCGGATAGGCGATTGCGCCGTGCTCGATCCAGAAGCCGCTGGCGCCGCGCGAATAATCGCCGGTCACGCCGTTGACACCCTGGCCCATCATTTCGGTGACGTACAGACCGCTGCCCATCTGCCCGAGCAAACCGGCGAAATCTGCGCTGGCCGTAGGTGCGACGACAAGCAGATTGTGCACACCGCCGGCATTGCCGGTGGTCTTGAGCCCCAGCTTGCGGGCCGAATAGCTGCCCAGCACGTAACCGTCGAGTACGCCGCCGCGCACCAGATCGCGGTCGCGCGTCGCCACGCCCTCCGCGTCATAGGCGCCGCTCGCCAGTGCGCGCGGCAGGTACGGTCGCTCCTGCATCTGCACGAACGGCGGAAACACCTGCTCGCCGGCCGTGTCCAGCAGGAAGGAAGCGCGCCGGTACTGGCTCGCGCCGCGAATCGCACCGATGAAGTGGCCATACAGTCCACGCGCCATCTGCGGCGAAAACAGCACCGGGGCGCGGCGCGTGCCCAGCCGCTGTGCGCCCAGTCGCGCGAGCGCACGCTCGGCCGCGCGACGGCCCAGCGCGGGTCCTTCCTGCAGATCGGCGTGGTGGCGCGCCACGGAGTACCAGTGATCGCGCTGCATCTCCGCGCCCGATTGCGCCAGCAGTGCGCAGCTCAGCGAGTGGCTGGTACTGGGTTGTCCTGCCAGGAACCCGTGGGTATTGCCGTAGACGCGCACGCCGCGATGCGTGGCCAGCGAGGCGCCTTCCGAGTTCGTCAGCCGCGCATCGACGGCGAGTCCCGCCGTCTCGCATTCCCGCGCCAGCTCGACGGCGTGCTCGGCATCGATGTCCCAGGGATGATCGAGGTCGAGATCGGGAAAGACCTGCGCCATCGCCCCGGCCTCGGCCAAACCGGCGCAATCATCGCTGGCCGTGTAGCGCGCGATCGCACAGGCCTTGGCCACCGTCTGGCTTACCGCCTCGGCCCGCAGATCAGCGGTGCTCGCCGAGCCCTTGCGGTACCCGAAATAGACCGTGACCGCCATGCCGCGATCGCGGTGATGCTCGATGGTATCGACCTCACCCATGCGTACGGTGACGGTCAGGCCCTGCTGCACGCTGGCGTCCGCGTCCGCCGCGCTGGCCCCTGCGGACCGGGCCTGTGCCAGGGCGCTGCTCACCACCTCCTGCAGTTCCGGAATCCGCGTCGCGTCGACTTGCATAGCCATGGCAGAATTGTAGCAGCGCGCAGCTTCGCGCCGGCCGGATCGCTCAAATGTGCCCAGCAGACGACGTCGACGACGAGGGCTTCGAGGTGCGGCCGAGCCGCTCGGCGCGCAAGCGCGCCGCCGAATACATGCAGAAGCTCGGCGTGCGGCTCGTGGCCCTGCGCGAAGCGCGCCTGGCGGCGCTTGAGCTCCCGGAGGAGCTGCGCGAGGCCATACGCGAGGCGCGCCGCCTGCGGGGCCAATCGGCACTGGCGCGCCAATACCAGTACATCGGCCGGCTGATGCGCGAGCTCGATCCGGAGCCGATCGAGCAGGCGCTGGATCCCTCTGCGGGGCCGGGCGGTGCGCGTGCTAAAATCCGCCGATGAAACCGCTGGTCGGCATCATCATGGGCTCGGCTTCCGACTGGGAATGCCTGCGCCCGGCCGGCGAGTTGCTCGATAAACTGGGCATCGCCCACGAAGTGCGCGTCGTCTCGGCACACCGCACGCCGGATCTGCTGTTCGAATATGCCGCCACGGCGGCCGGTCGCGGCATCGAAGTGCTGATCGCCGGCGCCGGCGGTGCCGCGCATCTGCCCGGCATGACGGCGGCGAAGACCCTGCTGCCGGTGCTGGGTGTGCCGGTGCAGTCACGCGCGCTCAACGGCATGGATTCACTCCTGTCCATCGTGCAGATGCCCGCCGGCGTCCCGGTCGCCACCTTTGCCATCGGCGCTGCGGGCGCCACCAACGCGGCGCTGTTCGCCGCCTCCATCCTCGCAGGCCGCCACGGCGAAGTGGCCGTGACGCTCGAAAGCTACCGGCGCGCGCAGACGGAGGCGGTGCTGGCCCATCCGGATCCGCGGAATCCGGCGGCATGACCGTTGGCATCGTGGGCGCCGGCCAGCTCGGCCGCATGCTCGCGCTCGCGGGTTACCCACTGGGACTGGACTTCCTGTTCCTCGATCAGAGTGCGGATGCGCCGGCGGCGGCCCTGGCGCCGATCCTGCTCGGCGCGCTCGCCGACACCGCGCAGCTGCGCCGGCTCGCAAAGCGCAGCGAGATCATCAGCTTCGATTGGGAGAATGCCTCGGTCGAAGCGGTGCGGGCAGCCACGCGGGGCCTGCCTACACGCATCGCTCCGCCGTTGCGTGCGCTGGCCACCGGCCAGGACCGGATTGCGGAAAAGCGCCTGTTCGAACGGCTCGGCGTGCCCACCACGCGTTTTGCGGCGGTCAATAGCCGGGCCGGGCTCGACAGCGCCGTGGAGCGCATCGGCCTGCCCGGTGTGCTCAAGACCCGGCGCCTGGGCTACGACGGCAAGGGACAGCGCGTAGTTCGCGATCGCACCGCGCTGGCGGCCGCCTGGCGCGCGCTCGGCAGCGTGGCGCTCATGTACGAGGAATTCGTGCCTTTCGAGGCCGAAGTGTCGGCGCTCGGCGCGCGTGCGCGCGACGGGAGCGAGGCCCTGTATCCCCTGACGCGCAACTGGCACGCCGAAGGCGTGCTGCGCCTGAGCGTGGCGCCCTGGGAGGATCCGGCGCTCGAGCGCCAGGCCCGCGCGCACCTGCGCGCGGTCATGCGCGAATTCCGTTACGTGGGCGTGCTCGCGATCGAGTTTTTTGTCCGCGACGGCCGCCTGATCGCCAACGAACTGGCCCCGCGCGTGCATAACTCCGGTCATTGGACGATCGAAGGCGCGATCACCAGCCAGTTTGAGAATCACCTGCGGGCGATCACCGGCATGCCGCTCGGCGCCGCCGCCGCCGTGGGCCACGCCGCCATGGTGAATTTCATTGGCCGCATGCCCGCCCGCGCTGTCGTGCTCGCCGAGCCGGGCGTGCACCTGCACGATTACGGCAAGCAGGCGCGGGCGGGGCGCAAGCTGGGGCACTGCACGCTGGTGGCGCAGAGCGCCGCCGGGCGGGATCGGCGCGTCCGGAGACTACTGGATCGCCTGGCGGTCTCGCTGCCCGACGCGCCCTGAAATCGCTCCTGCAGCCGGCGGCGCCCGCGCCCGACCGTGGACCAGCGCTCGCCTGCAGGGAGAATGCGGCCGCGGCCAGCCGTCAGGGCGGTTCTTCGCTCGTCGATCCCCCTGGCGGGCGGCCCAGACGCCGATAGTCCACGCTGGTGGCCCTATAGTCGCGCCGGCGCATCCAGATGGCGAGTCCGCCGACCATCGCCAGGAAGCCTCCCAGGGCGCACAGGGCGCTCCACCAGCTGTGCCGGCCGCGATAGCTCAGCCAGCCGAGCGCGGCGCCCGCCATCACGTACAGGACCGGCAGGCTCTCATAGATGGGTCTTTTGAGGCGGGGCACGGAAGGATCCTAGCGCGGGACGCTGCAATGGTCGATGTCGGTTGCGTACACCTGAACAGCGGGCTCAGTCATTCTGTCCTGACGCCCCGGACTCGCTCCTTTCCAGGCTAATTTGTTCCGACTCCGGGCACGAGCACCGCGCAATCACACAAATACCCGGTCCAGGGTCGCTGCTCCTGGTAGCTCGCAAGTCGTTCCTGCATGTGCGCATCGTCCCAATGGAACTGCTTGGCACGCTTTATCGCCACCAACTCAGCGCTGATCGCCCCCTTAAGGTCCCCATTGGCCGCCGCAGCGGCGGCCAGCAGCTCCTGAGATTCGGGATAGCCGTCGTCCTTTATGCTGCGCGCCGTGGCCAGAGCCGCTGGCGGATCACGAACCTCCCCATCCGGGGCTGTTGCCAATATGCCCGCGGCCCAGATCTGAACAAAGGGTTTGATGCTATTGGTAGCACCATGCAGGAGTACGCCTATGTCGTGGCGGTCGGCGAGATCGCCGCGCATAAGCAGCTGGGTCGCTTGCATGAGTTCCAACTCTGAATCGCCATGCCGCGCGGCGGAAGTGAAGTATTCGGTCACCAGCGCCGGTATTTTGCAGCTACTCGGCTGCAGAAATTCTGCGAGCCTCATACGGGCCGAGCGTTCGCCCGCCAACGCTGCATACACCAGAAAGTCGCGACGTGCTTCGTGCGAGAATCCGACCCCCTGTCGCTCGATGCCGTCTAAATAGGACATCAGCATAACTGAGGCCGGATCCCCGGCTGTCGCTTGCATGAGCAACTTCTTTTCCCCCTCGTCGTTAAGAAAACTTCGCCCCCCAACCGAAATCTTTAACGGCCACCACGCGGCAACAGCCAGGCCCGCCCTGCGTGCCGGCGAAAATGTTCCGCGCCGCGCCGCCAGGATGGCCCGCTCGACCAATTCAGTATTTTCGCTGGCCGGCAAGGCACTTGTTACATGTACATAGCGGGCGTAACCGTCGGTGCCAATCAGCATCTCAAGTAGAACGCTACCCTCCTGGACTTTCCGTTCCGCCAGGTGCGAGTACTCAATGGGTGGGAACGTAATGGTGTGTGGGGCTTCGGTTGCGGCCGGAACTGCAGGGGCAGGCTGGAAGGCGGGCAATTGATGGGTGCCTGGCCAATCATAATTGCAAGCATCGAGCGTGGCGGTCAATGTTCGCCCCAGCTCGGTGTCGTGAACTATCGAAAACGGTCGTTCCTTCTGCTTCTGGACAGCCGCCTTGTCTGTCGTGCTGTCAGTCGCTGCGGCAAAGCCGGTTGCCGTGACCAGTGCGGCACAAAGCAGGCAGATCCACCGGCCTCCACGAAGATCTCGCACGGCTTCTCCTCCCCTTACACATGATTTCATCGCATTCACGCCATCTCCGAAACGATGGCAGCCATGCCAAGCGGGACGCGCGGTGCAACAATGGTCGATTCCGATGGGGCACGCGCACGAGCGACGGGCCCCGCGGCCGGTGACGTGCTCCCGCTACGCGGTCCCGCCCACCGTGAGCGCATCGACCCGCAAGGTGGGTTGCCCGACGCCGACCGGCACGCTCTGGCCTTCCTTGCCGCAGGTGCCGACGCCGGCATCGAGCTTCAGATCGTTCCCGACCATCGCGACGCGGGTGAGCACATCAGGGCCGTTGCCAATGAGCGTGGCGCCCTTGATGGGCGCGCCGAGCCTGCCGTTCTCGATCAGGTAGCCCTCGCTCACCGAGAACACGAACTTGCCCGAGGTGATGTCCACCTGCCCGCCGCCGAAGTTCACGGCGTAGATGCCGCGATCGACGGAACGGATGATTTCCTCGGGTACGTACGGTCCAGCCAGCATGTAGGTGTTGGTCATGCGCGGCATCGTGACGTGTGCGAAGGATTCCCGGCGTCCGTTGCCGGTGGGTGCCACGCCCATGAGCCGGGCGTTGAGGCGATCCTGCAGGTAACCGCGCAGGATCCCGTCCTCGATCAGCCGGGTGCATTGCGTCGGCGTGCCTTCATCGTCAATGTTGAGCGAGCCACGGCGGCCCGCGAGCGTGCCGTCATCCACTACGGTGCAGCCAGGGCTGGCGACGCGCTGGCCCAGGCGCCCGCTGAAGGCCGAAGTGCCCTTGCGGTTGAAATCGCCTTCGAGCCCGTGGCCGATCGCCTCGTGCAGCAGGATGCCGGGCCAGCCGGGCCCGAGCACCACGGTCATCGTGCCGGCCGGTGCGTTCACGGCCTCGAGATTCACCAATGCCTGGCGCACCGCCTCGCGTGCCAGTTCCAGGGGCCGATCCTGGCTCACCAGTTCGGCCAGCGTGTAGCGGCCACCGGCGCCGGCGTATCCCTGCTCACGGCGCCCGTTCTGCTCGGCGATCACCGACACGTTCATGCGCACCAGCGGCCGTACGTCGGCCGCCAGCGTGCCGTCGCTGGTGGCGATGAGCACGACTTCGTGTACCGCATGCACGCTGGCCATCACGCGCACGACGCGCGGGTCCATGCCGCGGGTCTCGCGATCGACGCGCTCGAGCCAGGCCACCTTCTGTTCGTCTGGGAGGCTCCGCAGCGGGTCCACCGGCTGATAGAGCTGGTGGCCGTTGATGCGCCGCCAGGCCTGCACCGCACCGGACCGGCCGCGAACAGCGATGGCGCGCGCGGCGCGCGCCGCTTCCTCGAGCGCCTGCGGCTGGATTTCATCGGAATAGGCGAAGCCGGTGCGTTCGCCGGCCAGCGCGCGCACACCCACGCCCTGCTCGATGCTCGCGCTCCCTTCCTTGACGATGCCATCCTCGAGCGCCCAGGACTCTTCCTGCGAGACCTGGAAATACAGATCAGCGGCGTCCACCTTGGCACCGAGCACGAGATCGAGCGCCTGGCCGAGGCGCCCCGGGTCCAGGCCGGCCGGCGCGAGCAGGCCCGCCTGCGCAAGCTGCATGGCCGTCTCAGTCATGCTGGAACAGTCCGTCACGCCGATGCGCGAGAGCCGGGATGCTGCGGCGTGCGGCGGCCTGCGCCGCCAGATCGATATCCCCGGTGATCACGCCCTCGCCTTCCGGCAACTGCGCCAGGATGCGGCCCCAGAAATCGATGATCACGCTGTGCCCCCAGGTCCGCCGTCCATTGGCATGCAGGCCCCACTGGCCGCTGGCGACAACATAGCAGAGATTCTCGATCGCCCGCGCTCGCAGCAGGGGCTCCCAGTGCGCTTCGCCCGTAGGCACGGTGAAGGCCGAGGGAACCACCAGCCATTGCGCTCCGGCGGCGACGAGCCGGCGGTACAGCTCCGGAAAGCGCACGTCATAGCAGATCGAGAGGCCGAGCCGGCCGGCCGGTGTATCGATGACCACGGTCGCATCACCGGGCGCCATGGACGCCGACTCGCGATAGCTCTCCTGCCGCTCCGGCAGGTCGACATCGAAAAGATGGATCTTGTCATAGCGCGCCTTGCGTGCGCCGTCCGCACCGTAGACCAGACAGGACTGCGCCATGCGCCCGTCACCCGCGCCGGCGATCGGCAGCGAACCGGCGACGATCCACAGCTTGAGCTCGCGCGCCGTGCGGGCCAGGAAATCCTGCACCGGACCGCTCCCGTCCGCTTCGGCGTGCGCCCGGCGCTCGGCATCGTGCCGCGGCATGAGCGAGAAGTTCTCCGGCAACACCGCCACGCGGGCGCCACGCGCCGCGGCGGCGCCGAGCAGGCGCGCCGCACTCGCCAGGTTCTCCGCCGGGACTGGCCCGGAACTCATCTGCACCGCCGCAACGACGGCAGGGGAATTGCTCTCCGCGTCCATGGCCTCAGGCTAGCACGACATCGAACTGCTCGATGCTGTAGAGCGCTTCGGACTGCAGGCGTACCGGCTTGCCCACCTGCTGTTCCAGGTCCGCGAGCACCGGCGCCTCTTCGTCGAGCAGCCGTTCGACCACCTCCGCGTGCGCCAGGATCAGCAGTTCCTTGACCTGGAACTGCGCGCTCTGCCGCAACGCCTCACGGTAGATCTCGTGGCAGATGGTCTCGACGCTGCGCACGAATCCACGTCCCTGGCAGGTCGGGCAGGGTTCGCACAGCAGATGCTCGAGGCTCTCGCGGGTGCGCTTGCGCGTCAGGGCCACCAGCCCGAGGGGCGCGCCGGGCGCGATCTGCGTCTGCGCCCGATCTGCGGCCAGCGCCTCCTGCAGGGCCGCCAACAGCTGCTCGCGGTGCGCAGCGTCCTGCATGTCGATGAAATCGATGATGATGATGCCGCCGAGATTGCGCAGGCGCAGCTGCCGGGCGATGGCCACCGCGGCTTCGAGATTGGTGCGGAAGACCGTGTCTTCGGCGTTGCGCGTGCCGACAAAACCACCGGTATTCACGTCGACTGTGGTCATCGACTCGGTCTGGTCGATCACGATGTAGCCGCCGGACTTCAGCTGCACCTTGCGCTCCAGGGCGCGGGCAATTTCTTCCTCGACGCCGTGCAGTTCGAACAGCGGCCGCGCGCCGGCGTAGTGCTCGACGCGCTCGACGGCCTCGGGCATGAAGGCGGCTGCGAACTGGCGCATGCGCGCGCTCTCATCGGCGCTGTCGACCAGCACGCGGCGCACGTCCGGCCCCAACTCATCGCGCAGCATGCGTGCACCGAGTGGCAGGTCGGCGTGCACCAGCGTGCCCGTCGGCGCCCGCTGGCTCTCCTGGCGCACATGCTCCCACAGCCGCGCCAGGTACAGCATGTCGGCACGCAGCGCCTCTGGTGGCGATCGATGGGCGGCCGTGCGCACGATATAGCCCCCCTCCCCGGGGCTGCTGGCCGCCAGCTCGCGTACCAGCGTGCGGTAGCGCTCACGGATCTCTTCTTCCTCGATACGCGCCGACACGCCGACGCCGCGGCCGAAGGGCATGTACACCAGGAACCGCGACGGGAGCGAAACGAAGGTGGTGAGCCGAGCACCCTTGGTGCCCATCGGGTCCTTCAGGACCTGCACGAGGATGTCCTGGCCGGGCATGACATGGCGGGTAATGTCCTCCGGCGGCGGCGTGCCGCCCTCGGCCTCCGCCGGCACCGCGCCGGCGATGTCGCCGACGTGCAGGAAAGCCGTGCGCTCGAGCCCGACGTCGATGAACGCCGCCTGCATTCCGGGCAGTACGCGCGACACGCGGCCCTTGTACAGGTTGCCGACGATGCCACGCCGGCTGGTGCGCTCGACGTACAGTTCCTGCACGCCGCCGTTCTCGATCAGCGCGGCGCGGGTCTCGCGCGGCGACACGTTGACCAGGATCTCACGCATCGGCGCCCGTCCCGCGCCCGGGGCGCTTGAGCTGCCAGCGCGCTACGCCCGCTGCATCCAGGAGCGCCGCCGTCTCGAACAGCGGCAGACCCACGACGCCGGAATAACTTCCGCGCAGCTCGCTGACGAAGACCGCGCCCAGGCCCTGGATGGCATAGGCGCCCGCCTTGTCGCGCGGCTCGCCGCTCGCCCAATAGCTGGCGCATTCGGCCTCCGTCAGCGCGCGAAAACTCACCTCGCTCTGGCTCAGGCGCTGCGCGCTGCCGTGCGGGCCGACCAGGGCCACGGCCGTCAGCACCTGGTGGCTGCGCCCCGACAACCGTGCCAGCATGCGCAGGGCGGCGGCGCGATCGGCGGGCTTGCCGAGGATCTCCCCATCGACCACCACGGCGGTGTCGGCCCCGAGCACCGGCAGGAGCGCGGTTGCGCTCGCGCCCGGCACTGTTGCCGCCAGCCAGATCTTCGTTGCCTTGGCGATCGCCAGGCGTTGCACGCACTCCGCCGCGCTCTCCTCGCTGAGCACGTCTTCGCGCACGTCCGCCACCGCGACCCGGTGCGGTACGCCCAGCTGCCACAACAGCTCGCGCCGCCGCGGCGAGGCTGAAGCGAGCACCAGCACCGGGCGCGTCTGCGGCAGGTGAGCGGCGTGCTGCGGGGTTGCGGTCATGAGGCTGGCACCGATTGTCGCTGCGGGTCAGGGCCGATGATAGGGGTGGCCGGCCAGCACCGTCGCGGCGCGGTACAGCTGTTCGGCGAGCAACACGCGCACCAGCGCGTGCGGAAAGGTGAGCGCCGACAGGGACCAGCGCAGCTGCGCGCGCGCGAGCACGGCCGCGTCGAGCCCGTCGGGGCCGCCGATGATGAAACTCAGCGGCTCGCCGGCCTGGCGCCGCGCGCCCAGCCAGTCACTGAACTGCACCGTGCTGAATGAGCGGCCGCGTTCGTCGAGCGCCACGGCGTACTCGCGCGCCGCCAGCTGCGCCAGGATGCGCTCGCCTTCGGTGGCCACCGCACGTGCGGCATCCGCCGCCTCGCTGCGCCGGGCCATCGGCACTTCGACCAGCTCCAGCGCCGCGGCACCCCGCAGGCGCCGCGAGTAATCCGCGACTGCGGCGTCGACCCAGGCGCTCATGCGCGTGCCCACCGCGATCAGGCGTATGCGCATGGGTCCCCCACGGTGCCCCAGGCCTCAAGGGTCAGGCGCGCGCGCGCGCGCCGGACGCGCCGCCGTGACGCTGTGCCCGCGGCACTTCCCACAGCTGCTCAAGGGCATAGAACTCCCGCACCCGCGGCAGCATCACGTGCACCAGCAGGTCCTGCAGATCCACCAGGACCCATTCCCCATCCTGCCTGCCCTCGGTACCGAGCGGGCGCCGCCCCGCCGCCTTGGCTTCCACGATCACATTCTCGGCGATCGCGCGCACATGCCGGTCAGAGGTGCCCGAGGCGACGATCATCGTGTCGGCGACGTCGGTCAGGCCGCGCACGTCGAGCAGCCGGATATTGACGGCTTTCATGTCCTCGAGAGCCTTGAGAGCCAGTTTTTCCAGCGCCACCAGCGCCGCGCTGCGCGGCACCCTGGCGGTTCGCCCTGCCGCCCTGGCCGGCCTGGTCCTGGCCCTGCCCGGCAACTTGGGTTTGCGCGGGGACTTGGGTTTGCCCGGGGACCGGGTCTTGCGGGCCGATGTGCTCATGCCTGGCGGAATACCTCTGTGATCAGGACTGACGGTGAGCATAGCACCCGGTGGAGACGATCAGTTCGCGCACCGCCTCGGGCACCAGATAGCGCAGGTCCCGTCCGGAGTAAATGAGCTGGCGCAGATCGGTGGAAGAGATCTCCAGCTGCGTCACGGCCTGGACGTAGACGCGCCCCGCGCTGGACTGGTGCAGGTCGCGTACGCTTCCGGTACCGCGATCCACCATGACCTCGCCGAGCGGGCCGGTGATCGGTGCCTTCCAGCCGGGGCGGTGCGCCACCACCACGTGGGCCAGTTCGAATATCTGCTGCCAGCGGTCCCAGTTGGGCAGCCCCAGGAAGGCGTCCATGCCCAGCAGCAGGCACAGGGACCGATCGGGATATTCGCCACGCAGGTCGAGCAGCGTGTCCACCGAATAGGAAATGCCCGAGCGGCGCATCTCGCGATCGTCGAGGACGAAGCCGCTCTGTCCGGCGATAGCGGCGCGCACCATCTGCAGGCGCAGCTCGGCCGGAGCCAGCGTGGGTTCGCGGTGCGGAGGATTGGCGGTAGGCAGGAAGCGCACCTGCGCCAGACGGAGCGATTGCCACAGCTCGAAGGCGGTGCGCAGATGGCCGTAGTGGACGGGATCGAAGGTGCCGCCGAACAGGCCGATCGGTTCACTCATGCGCGCAGCGGCTCCGGCAGGCTCGCGGCCCGCGGCAGGGGGAGCGTGCGCAGCCCACACATCTCGGCCACCAGCAAGGCCATCACGTCCCAGGCCTCCCCGTGTGCCTGCCCCTTGGCGACGCGGTCTGCCAGCGCCGCGCGGCTCACCAGCCGCGACATCGATACGGCGCGCGTAACCCTGGCCTCGCCGTGCAGGGAACGCACGAGCCACCACAGGACGCGCACGGGCTCATCGCCTTCCGCACGCAGTGCCGCCAGCACCTTCAGGGCGCGCGCGGCGTCGCTTTCGGCGATGGCCTGGGTGAGCGCGGACACGTCAAATCGGGCGTTGTCGCCCGTCGCCTCGGCCAGCTGCGACAGCGACAGTCGCGCGCCATGGCCGAAGCGCAGCAGCAGTTTGTCGATTTCCTGCTGCGCGGCCAGCAGATTCCCTTCCGTGCTGGCGGCGAGCAGCGCCAGCGCCTCGGCCGACAGCTCCAGTCCCGCCGCCAGCACGCGCTGGCGCAGCCAGTCGGGAAAGTGCGCCGCATCGGGCGGCCAGAGCGCCAGCCAGGCGCCCCGCTCCTGCGCCTCGCGCACCCATTCGGCGCCCGCGCTGTCGCGATCGAGCCGGCCGCAGACGATGAGCAGCAGCAGATCATCGCCCGCCGCGGCGATGAGCTTGAGCAGCGTGGCCGCGGCATGGCCGGGCTTGCCGCTGGCCATGCGGATCTCCAGGATACGGCGGTTCGCGAACAGCGACTGGTTGCGCGCAACGCCCAGGGCCTGTTCCCAGACGGCCGCTGATTTGTCGATGTGGACCTGCTGGCGCTCCGTGTAGCCCAGCGCGCGGGCGCGGGCACGAATGGCATCGAGGGCCTCGCCGGTCAGCAGCGGTTCATCGCCGCTCAGCAGATAAACGGGCAACAGGCGCTCGGCGAGCTGCCTGCTAAGCTTGTCGGCGGTGAGTCTCAATGCGCGCGCCTCAGATCCTGCCCGTTATAAATTTCCTGGACATGAAGACTAGCGCAATCGCGGCGCCCGGTGCGACTTGCCGTCGGCAAGCGGGAAAGACTAGGCTGGCGCCATGGGAACGGTCTTTGAGCGCATCATCTCCGGGGAACTGCCGGCCCAGATCGTGCATAGGGACGATCGGGTGACGGCCTTTCGCGACCTGCACCCGCGGGCGCCCGTGCATATCCTGATCGTGCCCAACAAGCCGATCGCCACGGCCAACGACATCGTCGACGCGGACGAGTCGCTGATCGGCCACCTGTACACCGTGGCCCGCGATCTGGCGCGCCGTGAGGGCATTGCCGCAGATGGGTATCGCCTGATCATCAACTGCAATGCGCACGGCGGCCAGGAGGTCTACCACCTGCACGTGCACCTGCTCGGCGGCCGGCCGCTGGGTCCCATGGTGTCCGCGTGAGCCGCGCCACTGCGCTCTACCCGCCGGTCCGGCCCTATCGGCGCGGCCGGCTGCGGGTTTCGGCGCGCCACGAGCTGTATTTCGAGGAGTGTGGAAATCCGCAGGGCAAGCCCGCCGTATTCCTGCACGGCGGTCCGGGCGGCGGCATCAACGCTGCGATGCGCCGCTTCTTCAATCCGCGCCGGTACCGCATCGTGCTCCTCGATCAGCGCGGCTGCGGCAGGAGCCGTCCGCACGCCTCGCTGGTCGAGAACACGACCTGGGATCTGGTGGCGGATATCGAGCGGCTGCGCGCTCACCTCGGGATCGACAGCTGGCTGGTGTTCGGCGGCTCCTGGGGCTCGACGCTGGCACTGGCCTACGCGCAGCGCCACGCGCGGCGCGTGACCGAGCTCGTGCTGCGAGGCATTTTCCTGCTGCGGCGTTCCGAGCTCGATTGGTTCTACCAGGATCCGCTCGGCGCGGCGGCGCTGTTTCCCGACCGGTGGGAACAGTTCGTGGCGCCCATCCCCGAGCGTGAACGCCGCGACATGATGGGCGCCTACTATCGCCGCCTCACTTCACGCAGCGCCGGGGTGCGTGCCCGCGCCGCGCGCGCCTGGTCGGTCTGGGAAGCGGCCACGAGCTATCTGCGCGCCAGGGACAGCGATATCTCCAAATTCGCCGATCCGGAATTCGCCGCGGCATTCGCCCGCATCGAATGCCATTACTTTGTCAATCGCGGCTTTCTCAAGCGCGAAGACCAGCTGCTGCGCGGGGTGGATAAAATCCGCCACATTCCCGCCGTCATCATCCAGGGCCGCTATGACGTGGTCTGCCCGATGCGCAGCGCCTGGGCGCTGCATCGCGCCTGGCCCGAAGCCCGGCTGCAGGTCGTCGCGGACGCGGGTCATTCTGCCTTTGAGCCGGGGATCGCCCGGCAGCTCGTGGCGGCCACGGACGCCTTCGCCCGCCTCAAGCCGCGCGCAGCTGCCCGCTTAAGGCCTCGTTCGCGTCGATGATGCCGGCCGCCTGCAGCCAGGCGCGCGCATCGGCAGCGTCCTGCTCGAACCAGGCGCGCGCACTGCCCAACCTGAAGCTGTAGCCCCATTCATCCATGTCGCGCCAGGCGCGCTCGCGTCCAAAACCGCGGATCGCCGCGGCCAGCAGGACCTGCAGATAACACACCGCGCTCTCCTCCGCGTCATCGCCCCCGGCGTCGCGATCCAGACCCACGCGCCGTTCCGGAGGCATGCAGATGAAGTGGGCGGCCTCGTGCAGGATGGAGTGGACGGGCGTGTCGGGTCGGGCCAGCAGGGTGCCGCCCTGCAGTCCCGCTTCGCTCTCGCCCCAGTAGGAGCCGGGGATCGGTGCGTCCGGCTCGACCATGCGCAGCTCGAGCCCGTAGCGCAGCAGCAGCTGCATGACTCCCGCCCGGTCCGCCTCCGCAAGACGCAGCACCTGAGGGATATCCCGAGGCGCGTGCCGGCGCTAGAGTGTAGCCAGGCGGCGCATGATTTGCGCCACCAGGTCATCGGCCAGCGCCTGCGTCAGCGTCTCGCGTTCGCGCTCCTTGGCCAGCAAGGCCCGCTCATCGAAGCTGTATTCGCGCGTCACGACGTGCTCCTCCGGCGCCAGCAGTTCCTTCCCCTGGTAGTCGACCGACAGGCGTACGCGGTAGCTGAGCTCGAAGGCCGTGGGAATATTGTGCGCCGAGACGGTGAGCACGCGCTCGGCGGTGGTGTCATCGAGTATGTGGATGGCAGCGGCGCCCTCCGGCGCCCCGTCCAGGCGCGCGCCGGCCATGAGCAGCGCTGCGCGCAGCGCATTGCAGAAATCCGATTGCGTGTCCACCGCCACGAGGCGCGCCGAGGCGAGGCTGCGCGGCAGTTCAGCGCGCCCCTGCAGGTGAAATCCACAGCCGGCCAGGAGCCAGGCCGGGGCCAGCACGGCGAGCAACGGCCATCCTGGTTTGCGCCGCGCGCTCATCAGATCACGATGTTGATGAGTTTGCCGGGCACGTAGACCACGCGGCGCGGCTCGGCGCTGCCGACGAAGCGGCGCACGTCGGCGTCAGCGAGGGCCGCGGCGCGCGCCGCGGCCTCGTCGGCGAGCGTGCTCACCTGCACGCGGCCGCGGAGCTTTCCGTTGACCTGCACCACCAGTTCCACCGTGGGCTGCACCAGGGCCGCCGGATCGGCCTCGGGCCACGGCTCGTCGATCAGGGCGCGCTCGTGGCCCAGCGCAAACCACAGCTCGTGGCAGATGTGCGGCACCATCGGTGACAGGCACAGTACGGCCAGCTCGAGCGCCTCGTGCCGTACGGCGCGCGGCCCGGCACCCGGCTCATCGTAGCGTGCCACGGCGTTGAGCAGCTCCATCACGGCGGCGATCGCCGTGTTGAAGACCCGCCGGCGCGCGATGTCGTCGGTGACGCGGGCGACCGTCTGATGAGCCTGCCGCCGCAGATCCGCCGCCGCCCCATCCAGCCCGCCGGGCGGCACGGGCGCGCCGCGCGGCGGCAGAGGAGCGCTGCTCACGTGCTCGTACACGGCCTTCCACAGGCGGCGCAGGAAGCGGGACTGGCCCTGCACGCCCTCATCGGACCATTCCAGGGTCTGCTCGGGCGGCGAGGCGAACATCACGAACAGCCGCGCGGTGTCGGCGCCGTACTTGGCGATCAGCTCCTGCGGGTCGACGCCGTTGTTCTTGGACTTCGACATCGTCCCGATCCCGTCGTAGACCACCGGCGTGCCGTCGGAAGCACGCTTCGCCGAGACGATGTGGCCCTTGGAATCGCGCTGCACCTCGACATCGGCCGGGTTGACCCATTCGCGCCGGCCGCTGGCGTCGGTGTAGTAGGACTCGGCGAGCACCATGCCCTGAGTCAGCAGGTTGGCGAACGGTTCGTCCACACCCTGCATCAGCCCGGTCTCCTCGACCATCACGCGCTGGAAGAAACGCGAGTAGAG